>DAORIS010000010.1 GCA_035438625.1 Candidatus Paceibacterota bacterium | reverse complement strand
ATATACCCAATTCTTGATCATCAAACTGGTGAGGTTGTTGCAGAAGTTGGTCTTGATTTCAATGCAAGGGATTATTACCGAGCTGTATACGGTTTTTCTTCATTACCAATTTTGTTGACACTGGTGTTACTGACTATCCTCTGGGCAATATATTTCTTCATCCGAAACGAACGACGTTTTCTTGAAGCAAGGGCAAAATTCCTTTCTATTGCATCACACGAGATACGAACACCTTTAACAGGAATACGGTGGGTTGCTGAAAGTATGATGAAAGACACATCGATGCCAGTAAGCAAGATTCATACACTCTCACTGTTACACAAGAGTGCATCAAACTTGTTACATAGACTAAATACTCTTTTAAATATGGATGCCCTCGAGCACCATAGATCAATAGCATTAATACCAAGAAAAATTAATGCTGCTGCACTTGTGGAAGGAATAGTTGAGATGTTGTATTTCTTTGCGGACCATAGGTTTGTATCTGTAGAATTTTTGCCATCGTGGCAGAAAAATATTCCAATTGAAGCTGATGAGGAGAAAATACGACACGTATTCTCAAATATCATTTCTAACGCAGTTAAATATACAAGTACCCACTCACGAGTGGAGATTGGGTACGAGGCCAAAGGAGATTTTCATTTGTTTAAGATCTCTGACTGTGGACCTGGGGTTTCAGCGGAAGATATACCAAGGATTTTTGAAGGGTACTATCGAACATTACGTACGGAAGGTCACTATACCGATCAAGAAAGTTCAGGAATGGGATTATATATTGCCCAGCAGTATGCGCACATGCACGGGGGAATAATTGAGGTAACAGCTCGAGATGGCGGAGGTACTATCTTTGTAATTGGTCTACCAAAAACATTCACTAAACAACCAGCAAAGAGTTTATAGGTGGGCGAGATCTTCGAACTTTTTCTTTACAACCGTAACGATGTCTTCCAGAGTGTGGTCTGCTTTTGTGAGGTAGCTTGTGACTTGGTTTGAAAGTGCTGCGGCAAGGTATGAGGAGTCCTTTGTGTTTGTGAGGATAATGATTGGAACTTCGTTTTGAGGTTCTTTCTTGTGGATGTCTTTAATTACATTTAACCCATCTTTCATCGGCATCATGATGTCTATGATGACTAAATCTGGTCGAACTTTCCAAAACTCTACAAGTCCTTCTTCTCCGTCGTAGGTTGCAGTAACTACGTATCCTTCTTGCTCGAGACGAACCTTGAGGGTTTCGAGCATTGTCTCGTCATCCTCCATGATTAATATTTTCTTGGCTGCTTCTGTCATATGTAAATTGTTTACACGTCATTATACACGTCGTGTACTATTGAACAATTTACTTGTCATATTTCTCTAAGGTGGTATGGGTTTACCGATTGGTTTGGTCTTACTAATGATCCATATGTATCAATGATCACACTGTCTTTGACTAACGCAATTCCAATCTCAATGATTTGGTCAAATGCAGCTCGCATACCCGTAGTTTCAACGTCCACAATAGTAAACGTACCTTGTAGAGACTGTGAAAGGTTCGTATGAACGATGGTACAGCGCAAGCGTTTGAGGTTTTAACCCAGGTCTTTGATCTAAAGAAACAACTTACTTATGTATAGTACTCTCCTTAGTTTCGGTGTTAACGTAGTAATAATCAGAGATTTACAAAAGTAAGTGAATTATAAGAGGGGAAAGTATAGACAAAATTACGTGGTGTGACGTGGTGGCTTATCCACAGTTGACTAGTGAACGATTGTTCACATATACTCTATATATACTAATAAATCGTATAACACCATGACCCAGCGCCAATATGAACACCTAGTAGTTAACGAACTTGAGAAGATTAATTTAGATATTGATCTTAGGATTCTCTATGGGGCTGATTATTCAGACTTAGCACGTCGACACAAGATGTTGCTCGATGTTAGTCGAAGATTGAAAAAGAATAAGGTGGTTAGTGGATGGGGTTTTGTACGTGCAATGAAGATGTTGTCATTTTTTTAAACTTGAAGACGTTACGTAATCTGCTATTTACACTTACTCCAAGAAAGATATACTTTCACCACAACTTATATACATGAAAAAAGAAGGAATAAATACATATAAAGACACACTTGTCTCTTTCTATAAAGAAGAGCGACGAATGCCGACATACACCGAGATGATGAAGATGTTCGGTTTTAAATCAAAAAACGCAGTGTATCGTGTTGTTCAAAAATTTATTGATGCTGGAATTGTCGCGAAAGACCACCTTGGTCGTTTGATGCCAAGTGATATTTTTGGAGAAGTGCCATTACTTGGTTCTGTTAAAGCTGGTTTTCCGGCCGATGTTGAAGGGTATGTTCGAGAAGGTGTTCATCTCGAGGAATATCTCGTTCGAAAGAAGGAATCTACATATATGCTTGAGGTTGATGGGGATTCAATGATTGATGCGCATATCGCCGATGGAGACATGGTGCTAGTGGAAAAAACAGAGAATGCTAAAGATGGCGATATTGTAATCGCCGAAGTCGATGGAGAGTGGACAATGAAATATTTACGTCACACTAATGGAAAGCCGTGGCTTGAACCGGCAAATAAGGATTTTCCACCAATTCATCCTAAGCATAGTTTTCATATCGCAGCTGTTGTGAAGGCTGTTATACGAAAGTATTAATCAAAAATAACTAAGAGGTACTTATCAATTTCTCTTTGATCTAGGTCGTAGAAGTTTTTGTTTTGTCGATCTAATTTTGTTGCAAGATCAACACCAACAAACCTCCAGTGCCATGGTTCATACAGATAGAAAGCATTTTTCTCAGGATATGAGAGTACAAAGCCGTATTTATGTGCGTTTTCTTTCATCCATGTAAACGCAGCTGTTTGGTCAAACCTATCGAATGCGTTTCCAAGTTCTGGAGTCGTCACGTCAATCGCGGTACCGAGCTGGTGTTCAGAGTACCCTTGGTCTGCTGAGAATTGATTTGCTGTTCCTGCTCCGTATGTAACAGAGTAATTAGCTTTTAATGATGCTTGTGTACCGAATGAACGGTATGCAGAGACAATTTTCAAATCAATATCGTCATCAGCAGCTTCTCGAATCATATCTTCAAGAAAAGGAAGCGCGTCATCGTGAAACTGGTGAGCTCGCTCTGGTTGGAGTAAGAATGCACGGTCTATAGAATCGAGTTTTGATGGAATGTAATGTTCGTTAAGGAAATATGTTTTGGAATATTTCTGGAGTAGCTCTGGATCAGTTTTGCTTAGCTTGTCTAGTGATCCAACTGTACTGTTGATCTTACTGATCTGATCTTTGACTGCTTTTCGTAGAGAATCACTATCCTCACGCTCTTCATCAAGCGCTTCGATTAATGCATCATTCTCCGCTTCTGTTGTGGCTACTCGAGTTTCAAGGAGTGCGAGTCTGCTTTCGTGTGCAACTGAGCTTGAGGCTATTTCTTGCCCTAATTTCCTTGCTTCCTTTGCAAGTGTCATCCGTCGGAACTCTCCGTATCCTACTGCCAGTATGAGTATTACCACTCCAACGGTAATGGCTGTAAATAAAGGTTTTTCTGTACCTGTGTGTGTTGATTGTGCATTTTCTGCTGTCATGAGGTACATTGTAGCAAATACCATGGATTCAGTACGAAACATTTGGGCGATGCTATCGAGGTCATCAGCGATAGACAGTGAGACAAAAGTTCTCTCTATTTTTGATGTATTAGAAGAAATTACAATAACTTCAGATGTAAAAGTTGAAGGAAAGGAAACAGGTAAGGGAAATTTACTGAAATTTCCATTTGAGATTAATGCAATGTGGGAGAGAGACGATGTTTCTTCTGATACGTCATGGAATGTGCGAATATCAATCGCTGATCCTAATGGCAGTGAAATTGGAAAGGCAATTTTCCCGCTTAAGTTCGGACCAAAGAAGCGGAGATTGCGAACTCGCACAAAACTGCCCGGCATTCTATTTTCAGGGTACGGAACATACACATTTGGTATTTTTATTGAAGGAAAACATCGGTCAGTACTCGCACAAGAAATTCCTCTTACCGTAAAGTCGAAAATACGTATATAAAAAGGTATACTTAGCGAATGATCTTTTTGCAATCAACGAGGCGTTTTTCTTTCGCCACGTTGCTCATAATTTGTTTTGTGTCTGTGTCAGTATTACAGGCTCCAAGTGAAGCACTTGCAGCTTCACGTCAGTCAGATTTTGATGATTTAGAAATATCTGGATGGATTCCATATTGGAAAGCTAGTGAAGGTGCAGCAGATGCGAGGAAGCATATAAAGCAATTGGATGTGATTCATCCGTTTGCGTATTCTGTTAAGCAAGATGGAACTCTTAGCGACACCATGGGTCTTAAAAGTAGCAGTTGGAAAAAGCTCTTTACCGCAGCAAAAAAAGAAAAGGTACTGATAATCCCAAGTATCATGTGGGGTGATGGTGCGGTAATGCATCGGATACTCAGCGATGAGTCACTCCGAAAGGCACACGTGAAGGCAATTGCAAGTACAGTAAAAAAAGGAAAGTTTGATGGAATAGATATTGACTACGAAGCAAAATGGTCAGAGACAAAAGATTATTTCTCACTATTTCTAAAAGAATTGAAAACCGCAATTGGTAAAAAACAGTTGTCGTGCACGATTGAAGCGCGAACGCCACCAGATTCACTTTACAAAACTATTCCTGAAACTATTCGATATGCAAATGATTATGTAGAGATTAATAAGCACTGCGATCGGGTTAAGTTGATGACATACGACCAAGGACGAGCAGATTTAAAACTTAATTCTGCAAATATCGGCGCACCGTATATTCCTGTCGCTGATACTGAATGGGTTAGAAAGGTTGCCGAGCTCGCAATCGAGACAATTGATAAGGATAAGTTGGTATTAGGAATCCCATCATATGGATATGAATACGAAGTGACTGTTTCACCTGACTGGTTCCAGAATTATAAGCGTTTATGGTCATTTAACCCTCGATACGCAACAAAACTTGCTGATGACCTTGGTATTGAACCAAGTAGGACACGCTCTGGAGAAGTATCATTTACATATATACCAACTTCAACAGCAAATATTCTTCCCGAGCTTCCAATACCCGCAAATACACCAAGTGGAAATATCACCGCTGCACGTGCGCTCGCTTTTGCAAATGCAACAGGAATCACACTTACATTCAACATCACCTGGTGGAATGACGCTGAATCATTCAGACAAAAAGCCGAGCTAGCACAAGAACTAGGACTCAAAGGACTCGCACTCTTTAAGATCGACGGTGGAGAAGACCAGGACATTTGGGACGTATTGAAATAAAGAAAAACCGCTTGAACCTTTGTTTGGGTACTAAGCGGTTTGTGTTGATCTACGGAACCTTGCATGGCCAGCACATGTCATTTGTGCTGTCGGTAATTGCTTCAACAAACTCTTTTCGGATAAAAGTTCTCCCTCCGCTCGTGTCATGAAATTGGAGGTAGTTATCTTCATGTGTAACTGTACCAGCTGTAACGGTGATCGTTCTTGCTTGTTGGTCCCTAATGGAGGTGCTTAAGTTTTTGAATCTGTCGAAGTCACCGTTTGCTGTAAGTCGAATCTGAAAGGGTTTATTAAAGATAAGAGTTGGGCCATTGGGTGTATTTTCCCAAGGTGTCATAGCTTCTCCTGTTAAGGAATATTACGTGTGAACAAAATCAGGTATCACTCTAACGTGATTACCATAAAAATCAAAATTAGTACGTACCTTGTGGACTTGAAGCTTCGTTTCCAGCTATGATCACTCGTTGAGGTGCTTCTACAATCTTTCCTTGTGCCTTGATGATTGTTTCTCGAACGAAGTCAGGGTGGCGTACTCCTTTAATGACAAATTCGTTTTGTTGTCCAGCAGATTGAATTTTAACGCTACCAAACTTAAGGAAAGTGGCGATAATACCGGTACTTTCTACCGTAACATCTTGGACGTCATCTAGTCGAAGTGTCGCGATGTTTCTTGAGAAGAATCCTTGCTGGTCAACATCGATAATTCGTTTGTTTGTAATTCGAACTACGTCTAGGTAGTAGTCAGTCATGATTGAGAAACTCAAAATCCATAGGAAAAGAATCCAGATAGAGTAGAAGAACAAGAATGCGTTAAAGTTTTCAAGTGCGATAAAAGTAAGGTACGGAGCTGAAATGAGAGCAATGATAAGTCCGATTGGTGGAACTAAAGCGGCAAGAGGTATCCAGATAATTTCTACAAGGATGATAAACCAGTGTTTTTGAGCATCCAGAACAATATGTTCGTCTTGAGAGAGACTTACAGGGTTTGGAGTGGTGGAGGTCATATTAATGGTTTAGATAGCAATAAATGAAATGATGAGCATGAGTAGCATTGGGATAGATCCAAAGAAATATACCTTTCTTAGAAAAGTTACAGCTGTAATATCGTGTCCATATGTTCGCCAGTGATATTCAAGTACAAGAGAGGCGAGAATAAATACTGCAAGCGCAAGAACAAGTAACAAAACGAAAGCCCCCATGTGTGATAATAGTGCAAGTGGGCTTTCAAGTAACAACGATTGTGCGTTCATATCACAAAAGTATAGCAGGGAAGTTATAAAAGCTCAGAAGTTATAAACCATTGACAAATATAGATTATTGTTATAGAAGTAGGTAATCGTCCACGGCCATACCGCTTGTCGGAATGTCTGTAAGTGGCGAGTTAAAAATCTTGGATTCAAAAATTACATATAATTATTAGTATGAAAAATATAAACAATACCTTCGTTTTCCTCGGTCTTGCACTTGCGTTTGCATGCTTTTCAGCATCAAGCGTTATTGTACGAGCTGATATGGAACTCGTAACAGAAACTGCTACAGTTGCCGCTGTAGTTGAAGTTTCTGACGCGGTCGCAGAAGATGCTTCACAAACTGAAGCTTCAGAACCTGCTACTGACGTTGAAAATGACGGCCCAACTGATGAAACTGTGCTAACTCCAGACACATCAGATGTTGAAAATGCTGTAACTAACGGTTCAACAGAAGATGCTACTGCAGAAGATTCAGAAGTGATGATTGATGGACCAACCTGCCTAGCAGGTGAGTCAGCAGCTTCACAACTTAGAGCGATGGGTGATATCGATGGAAATGGAATCATTAACAAGATTGACCTTGAAATCCTCTCTGCACACTATGAAAACTCAGATTCTTCTGAAGTTTTTGAAGAAGAAGCAGATATTAATGGTGATGGAAGTGTAAACTTCGATGACCTATTAACACTTACTCAGAACTATGGAAAGCGCCTTTGTGTACTTCCTCCAAATTCAGTGTGTGAAGAATCACTTTCAGCAGACATTAACAATGATGGTGTTGTAAACATGACTGACCTTGAAATTCTTTCAAGCCAGTACAACCAAACAGCCGAAGGTCTTTCAGGAGATATTAATAAGGATAGATCAGTGAATTTCTCAGATCTCCTTATTCTTGCTCAGCAGTATGACAAAGTTGTCTGTGACATGAATGGTGAACCAACAAACGGAGATGACGACGAAGACGAAGATGATGACAACAACAATTCATCACGCCGACGTTCATCATCAGGACGTGGTGGTGACAATGACGGAGAAGTGCTCGGAGCATCAACAGGTGCTTGTGGTCTATATCTTACAGGTTTTGTATTTCCTAACCAA
>DAORIS010000009.1 GCA_035438625.1 Candidatus Paceibacterota bacterium | reverse complement strand
ATGTGGCGTCGTCAACGGGTACGTCGCTCTTTACGGTTACACAGGGGGGGAATGTTGGAGTGGGGACGACGACGCCGGGAGCTAGATTTAGCCTCGAATCAGGTAATGGAATACCGCTTATTGTTTCATCATCAACATATAGAGGTAAGGCAAGTTCTACCCTTATGACACTTGATGCAAAGGGTGGTCTATTTGTAAATTCGTACCGCGGTAGTTTTAATAATTACGACTATCTTCCACTTATTTCAAATATTAACCGTGGACTATTTAGTGCGGGTTCTTCAACAGCAACAAGTTATGATGGAAATCTTTCACTCGGTATACGTAGAAATTTATGGCAATATACAGAAGATTTTGCGTCTAACCGATATACAGCAGGAACACTTACTACAAAAACAGGAGCAACGACAACATGGAATGGTATTGTGCTTTCTCAGGCGACAACGACAGGGAATTTTTATAACAGTATTCGTACTCAGTATCAAGCTCTTGGAATAGATAGTTTGGTACCCGGACAGAGATACATGTTTAGTTACTATATACAGAACATGTCGAGTAATACAACCCCTGAAACATTTGTTTGGATGCGTACAATAGAAAGTAGCACATCACCTTCGCATGGCTCAAAACTTATTGATGGAACCGTACGAAGAATTTGGCAAGTTTGTGAAGCCGTAACGTCCTCAACGGTTGACTGTATGACAAATCCAACACAGGCACTTGGAAGCGGAACATCAACAACCGGCGAAATTTACTGGTTGTTTGGAGGACTTGATCAAAACAATGTTGGGCAAGCTCTTAATTTATATATTGGTGGATTCCAGATTGAAGCAGTGCCTACTGAAAAAACAGGCATCGCTATAATAGGGGATTCAACAATTGCCGGTTCATCAGGACAGTATGATGCAATGTCTTCTCGTCAGATTTCAAGATATGCAGAAGGTATTATGAATGTGCCTTGGTTTAATCGTGCAACAGGAGGGCTAACGTGTGCACAACTTGACGATGAGTGGGATAACGATCTTGCGCCAGTACTTGTAAACTCGAAATATGTAGTTATCCAATGTGGAGTTAATGATTCAAATCAACTCGTTTCCACATCCACAACTCGTGCAGAAATTACATCAATGTACAACAAGGCGTTAGCTGCATCCACTATTCCTATTGTAATGACGATTACACCGTTTGAAATTATTTCAAACCCAGCAACTACAACAGATCTGTATAGAAATGATACAAATGCATGGATAAAAAGGACGTTTCCAAAAGTACTCGATATTGCATCTGTAATTCAAGATTATAATGCGACGTCGACTTTAAATAACAAACCCACATACTTTGGTGATGGAACGCATTATTTATCCCCTGCAAATCGTCTCATTGGTGACTATGTTGCGAAATCATACATAGGTAATCCGTATGGATATCCTGAAATTTGGGATTTCCCCCAACCTTCAAATTATCAGAAAATTGAGACAACTACATATTCAAGTAATTCAATACTTACCATAAATGGTTCTTTAAATGACTCATTTAGTTCGCCTGGAACATTAGGTCAAGTTCTTTCTTCAACTGGAACATCTACAAAATGGGTCACTATATCAGGAGTAACTGAATCTGGATGGACAAGATTAAATGGTGCAATATACACCTCTACGTCAACAGATTCTGTTGGTATTGGTACATCGTCCCCTGCATCAAAACTAGATGTATTCGGTTCATTCCGTGTGGGTACATCATCACGACCACTATTTCTTGCTGACCCAAGTACGGGAAATATAAGTTTTGGAACAACAAGTACAGCAGGAACATTCACCGCAGAAGCTGTTGCAAATAATGGTATCCCGTTCCTATTTACTGCCTCAACCTCGATCACGCAACCGTTTTTTAGGGTTCAAACAGGTGCAGGAACAAATGTAATGTCTGTACGATCATCGAGTGCAACAAACAATTACATTGATGTTGGAGGTGTTACAACCTTACAGGTTGTAGGAACGACTGCGTACTTTGGCTCAGCCGCTTCTGGAGGTTCGTATCTTGGTGCAAATGGGTACACAGTCTCTGTGGGGAGTGCGCCGTTTTCAGCGGTGTATATGTACGTTGCACCACCAACATCATTCACTGGAGATCTATTTCGAGTTGCTTCTTCTAGTAACTCTGTCTTTAACGTTACAAATTCAGGTAGAGTTGGCATTGGCTCAAGCACTCCAATCGCTAAACTCTCTGTGGTTGGTAGCGCTGGAATTAACCCACTTGTCGTTGCTTCATCAACTGACACACAGCTCTTTACTGTCCTCCAAAACGGACACGTTGGTATTGGAACAAGTACACCAGGATCTCTCTTTGCAATCCAGCAACCATTCTTTTCATCGCCTATAAATACACCATCACCACTCTCAGTGTATGGTGCATATGCGTGGGGTACTGCGGGGGCAATCAATTTACTGGCTGGAACAGGAGATGATTATGGAGGAGCAATTAACATCATTGCAGGAGATGGGGGTACAAGCGGAGCGGGTGGAGGACATGTTTTTATCTCAGCTGGTAGCGGTCCGTCTGCAGGAACAGAAGGAAATGTGTACATTGATGCTGGTAACGGTAATGCAGACGGTACTGGATATATTCTTCTTGCCTCACGAAGAAATGCAAACGTATCTATTGGTTCATCTACCCCTGTTGCACGGTTAACAATTGCCGGAACATCTACACTTGCAACTCTTCCACTCCTTGATATTGCCTCCTCATCAAACGCTTCATACTTTAGGATTACAAACCTTGGAAATGTGGGCATTGGCACCACTTCTCCACAACGTCTCCTCCATGTATATCGTAGTACTGATGGTCCACCGGTGCGCTTTGAAGATAGTAATGGATATTGTGAAATCGATCCAACCTCTACCAGTTGGACCTGTACCTCAGATGAACGTTTAAAAAAAGATATTGTAACGATGTCTACATCAACAATGATGCGAAAAGTTTTGGCGCTAAATCCGGTAACGTTCAGATGGAAAAGTCAAAACACAAATGATTTACGATACGGTCTCATTGCACAAGAAGTTGAAGAGGTGTTTCCGGATTTTGTAACAACAGATGAACGTGGATTTAAATCTGTTTCGTACGGATCATTTGTTCCTATTCTTATCTCAGCATTTCAAGATTTAGGTACTCGTGTTGATTCGATTGAGGAATCGCTTGCAGAAATTAGAGAAGATATTGAAAATCAATCTACAATTGGAAATGTTGCCAATACCATCTTGGGTGTATTCGATACGGTACAAGTTAAAAAAGGATTTGAAGTTCAGGATGAACTCACAGGAGATTATTGGTGCGTAAAAATCAGAGGAGGTGAATGGGTAAGGGTAAAAGGAGATTGTAGTCAGGCAACAGCAGGGGGTAACGAACCAGTCAATCCACCTCCAGTTGGACCTATCGATCCACCTGTTGACCCTCCCGTAGAGCCAATTGATCCAATTGAAGAAGAAATTGTTGAAGAAAATCAAGTGGAAAAAAAGATAGACGATGAATCAAATGGGTTGTCCACACCACCTGAAAATGAACCTGAAGAATCTCCCTCTGTTGAGCCACATAATATTGAATCCACAGGTTAGACTTGCCTAAATTGACGTATCATGGTTGATGCGTTATACTGATATTCCACTCGGCTAGATTGAGTTTTTGGCGGCGCTCGAGCGTATTGCAGCAGTAACAATAAGGAATAGTTTGGAATATATATAAGCAACGCGTACAGCACGTTGCTTTGTCCGTCTATTGAGATATTGAGTCTTAGAGAATTTTTTACATATACATAAAAACAATAAAACATCTTACACATGCAACAGGCCTCCCGTGTGCACGAGATAGCAGCCAAGAATCCTCATTACCAAATGAAGGAGATGAAGTACTTCGGCAAGTACCGAAAGCCGCTCGTAGAGATGCCAGATCTCGTCGAAGCGCAGACTGATTCGTTTAAATGGTTCCTCGAAAAAGGCCTTGGAGATGTTCTCAAGGAATTTGCAGGTATCAAGGATTACTCAGGAAAGAAGTTTGAACTTGAATTTACGGGTATCAAAATTGGAGAGCCACAGCACGACGAATTTCACGCAAAAGATAACAAGACATCATATGAAGCGCCTGTTAAGGTCATGGCTCGCTTCAAGAACAAGATTGTTGGCTCAGTAAAGGAGCAAGAAATCTTCATGGCAGATATGCCCGTGATGACAAACCACGGTACATTTATTATTAGTGGTATTGAACGTGTCATTGTTCCTCAGCTCGCCCGATCATTCGGGGTATTTTTTACTCTAAACGAGCTTCGAGGAAAGAAACTCTTCGGTGCAAAGGTAATTCCAGCTCGAGGAGTGTGGATGGAAATTGAAACAGAACCAGACGGTGCTATCTCAATTCGAATCGACAAAAAGCGTAAGTTTCCTGGAACAATCCTTCTTCGTGCCTTTGGTCTTACAGACTCAGAAGAGATCAAAAAGGCATTCTCAAATATTCCTTATGCTGAAAAGCACATTGCTGCAACGCTCGCTAAAGACCACACAACATCTGCTGATGACGCGTATGTTGAACTTCATAAGCGCCTCCGTGACGGTGACCTAGCCACTCCTGAAAATGCACGTGAATTTATCGACACGCTCTTTAGCCAAGAGCGATATGACCTATCTCGCGTAGGCCGTTTTCGTTTTAACAAGCGTTTTGGAAAGACTATGGACGAAGAATCACTCGGAATCCAGACACTTTCACTCGATGACATTGTTACAGTATTCGGAAATGTTGCTGCCCTAAACAACACTCCTGAATCATTTGCTGACGACATCGACCACCTCGGTAGTCGACGTGTTCGATATGTTGGAGAAATGCTCCAGGCCAAGATCCGTGTTGGCCTTACTCAGATGAAGCGAAATATTCAGGACCGAATGTCTACAATCGATTCTGATGTAACAATGCCGATTCAGATTATTTCTCCAAAGCCACTACAGGCTCGAATTAAGGAATTCTTCACAACAAACCAACTCTCTCAGTTCATGCAGCAGGAAAATATCCTCACTGAGCTTGAACATCTCCGAACGCTTTCAGCCCTAGGCCCTGGAGGACTCACTCGTGAACGAGCAGGATTTGAAGTTCGTGACGTTCACCCATCTCACTATGGTCGTCTTTGTCCAATTCACACTCCAGAAGGACCAAACATTGGTCTTATTCTCCGTATGTGTGGATATGCAAAGATCAACAACTTTGGAATGCTCGAGACTCCATATGCAAAAGTTCTAAACGGAAAAATCACTGGAGAAATTGTGTATCTCAATGCACTTGAAGAAGAGCAGTACAACATTGCGCACGCCGCAACAGCGTATTCTGAAGATGGAAAAATTCAAGTAGATAACGTGGAAGTACGATACCAAGGTGATCCTGCAATTGTACCAAAAGCACAGGTGCACTTCATTGACGTTGCTCCAAATCAAGCGTTCTCCATTGCGACTTCGATGATTCCATTCCTAAACCACGATGATGCGAACCGAGCACTGATGGGATCAAACATGCAGAAGCAGGCAACACCATGTATTGTGCCTGAAGCTCCACTTGTTGCTACAGGTGTTGAACATATCGCAGGAAAGTACACAGGACGAATCATTGTTGCCGAAGAAGAAGGAACTGTAGCGGCATCAGATGCACGACATATTGTTATAAAGAATACAAAAGGAAAGGAAAAGGAATACAAGCTCGTGAATTTCTCACGAACAAACGGTATGACTGCCTTCCACCAGCGTCCAGTAGTTGTTCCAGGTGACAAAGTTAAGAAGGGAACAGTTCTTGCTGACACATCTACATCAGTAGATGGACAGATTGCAATCGGACAGAACATGTTCGTTGCCTTTATGACATGGTCTGGATCAAACTATGAAGATGCCATTATTCTTTCTGAAAGAATTGTTAAAAACAGCAAGTTCACTTCTATTCATATTGAAGAGTTCGTTGTAAACGTTCGAGATACAAAACTAGGTCCTGAAGTTACAACTCCAGACATTCCAAATGTAAGTGAAATCAAACTCCGAAACCTCGATGAAGAAGGAGTGGTTCGTGTTGGATCAGAAGTTCGACCAGGAGATATCCTTGTTGGAAAGATCACACCTAAGGGTGAAACACAGCTAACTGCGGAAGAGCGACTTCTTCGATCTCTATTCGGTGAAAAGGCTCGTGATGTTAAAGACACATCAAAGCGTCTAGAAAACGGAAAGCGTGGACGTGTTATCGGTATCAAAGTCTTCTCACGTGAAAAGGGTGACCGACTCGAGTCAGGAATCATCAAGAGAATTCATATTGAAATTGCACAGCTTCGAAACATCCAAGTTGGAGACAAGCTCGCTGGACGACACGGAAACAAGGGGGTTATCTCAACAATCCTTCCTGAAGAAGACATGCCATACATGCCAGATGGAACTCCAATTGATGTGATTCTTACACCACTTGGTGTGCCTTCACGTATGAACCTCGGACAGATCTTGGAAATGCATCTTGGACTTGCAGCGCACACACTTGGATATCAGGCTATTGTTCCTCCATTCTCTGGAGCAACTGACGCTGAAATCAAACAAGAACTTGTTGCAGCAGGATACCCAGAAAACGGAAAGGTAGAACTCCGCGATGGACGAACAGGTCAGACATTTGAACAAAAGATTGCTATCGGAATGATGTACATCTTGAAACTTCACCATATGGTTGAAGACAAGCTCCATATGCGTTCTATTGGTCCATACTCTCTCATCACTCAACAGCCACTTGGAGGTAAAGCTCAACAAGGAGGTCAGCGATTTGGAGAAATGGAAGTCTGGGCACTCCTTGGTCACGGTGCCGCATACAACCTTCGTGAAGTTTTGACTGTTAAGTCAGACGATATCGTTGGTCGTGCCGCAGCCTTTGACTCTATTGTAAAGGGAGAAAATATTAAGCCATCAAACACCCCTGCATCATTTAGCGTACTTCTTTCAAACCTTAAGGGTCTCGGACTTGACGTCGAGCTCGGAGGAATGGGAGGTGAATCATACAGCGAAGACGATAAGCCACGTCGTTCAAGAAGGGCACCAGAGCCGGAAGTTGGAGGAGAAGATACGGTCGTAGCACCAAAAGGAAGCGAAGAATAATTCGTACCAATAAAAAACATATATGGAAACAGCACCAAAAACATTTAGAAAGCGCGCACCTACTCCGGAGTTTACGGATATTCTTCTTAAGCTTGCCTCACCTGAGAGAATCAAGGAATGGTCATACGGAGAAGTGACAAAGCCTGAAACAATCAACTACCGAACACAGCGAAGTGAAAAGCATGGTCTTTTCGACGAAAAGATTTTTGGTCCTGATAAGGACTTCGAATGTTACTGTGGAAAATACAAAGGTAACCGATACCGCGGTATTGTTTGTGAAAAATGTGGAGTTGAAATCACGCGATCAATCGTTCGCCGTGAGCGCATGGGTCACGTTGATCTTGCAACACCAGTTTCGCACATCTGGTTCCTTAGAACAGTTCCGTCACGACTTGGACAGGTTCTTGGAATGAGCTTGGGCGATCTTGAGCGAGTAATTTACTTCGCAGGATATATCGTTACAAAAGTACACGACCAGGAACGTGCTCGCGTACTCCGTGATATCGATTCTGAGTACCGATCAAAGGTGGCAACACTCCAAGATGAAAAGAGCAAAGAAGCTCTTAAGGAACTTCTTACATCAGCAAAGAAAGATGTTGAAAGCATCCAGGAAGGAGTTGTTCTTGATGAAGTTCAGTACCATGCATTTGCAGTTAAGTACGGAACTATTTTTGAATCAAGCATCGGAGCTGAAGCAATCTACACACTTCTTAAAAATCTTGATCTCAAGACACTTGTTGAGAAGTTAGAAAAGCGACTTGAAGACGCAACGGCAGCAGAATCAGAAAAGCTAAACAAGCGACTTTCTCTTACTCGTTCAATGCTTAAGTCAGGCATCCGCCCAGAATGGATGTTTCTTACACGTATTCCAATTATTCCACCAGGTCTTCGACCAATGGTTGCGCTTGATGGAGGACGATATGCAACATCAGACGTTAATGACCTCTACCGACGTGTTATTAACCGTAACAATCGATTGAAGAAGTTGATGGAAATCGGTGCGCCTGAAGTTATTCTTCGAAATGAAAAGCGAATCCTTCAAGAAGCAGTAGATGCCCTTATCGACAACTCAGTTCGACAAGGTAGCTCAACAGCAGGATCATCACTCGTACAGCGCCGACAACTTAAGTCACTCGCTGACAACCTTAAGTCAAAGCGTGGTCTCTTCCGTCAGAACTTGCTTGGAAAGCGCGTAGACTACTCAGGACGATCAGTTATCGTTGTGGGTCCTAACCTCAAGCTCAGCCAGTGTGGTCTTCCAAAGCACATGGCACTTGAACTCTTTAAGCCATTCGTTATCTCACAAATCCTCCAAAAGGAATTGGCGTTTAACATTCGTGGAGCAACAAAGCTTATCGAAGATGGTGTGCCTGAAGTATGGGCAATTCTTGAAGATGTAATTAAGGAGAAGTACGTACTACTTAACCGTGCTCCTACACTTCACCGTCTTGGTATCCAGGCCTTCCAGCCAGTACTCATCGAAGGAAATGCTATTCAAGTACACCCAATGGTATGTACTGCCTTTAACGCTGACTTCGACGGAGACCAGATGGCCGTTCACGTTCCACTTTCAGCTGAAGCTCAGCTTGAAGCACGTGAAATCATGGCAGCAGACCGAAACATTCTTAAGCCAGGAAGCGGAGACCCAACAGTTTCTGCAAAGCTTTTGGACATTGCACTTGGAGTATATTGGATGACAAAGGTTGTTTCAGGTGAAAAGGGTGAAGATAAAATCTTCGCAAGTCCTCAAGAAGCGATCCTTGCATACAACTTCAACACAATCGGCATTAGAGCAAAGATCAAGGTCATGCCTCCAGCAGACAGTTCAAAATATGCTGCATTTGAAGGAAAGATTTTCGAGACAACAGTTGGACGAATTCTCTTCAACAATGTGCTTCCAGTTGATTACCCATTCAACAACCAGGAAATTGGAAAAGGAAAGATCCCTGCAATTGTAGATGACCTCATCCAGCGATACGGAATTAACCAAGTTCCTGAAATTCTCGACAGAATTAAGGCCTTCGGATTCAAATACGTAACAATGTCAGGTGTGACATGGGGTATTGATGATGTAAAAATCCCTGAAAAGCGTGGTGAAGTCATCAAGGCTTCTCAGGCAAAGGCAGATATCATCATCCAGCAATTCGATGCGGGTCTTCTTTCACAAGATGAAAAGCACCGTAAGATTCTTGAAGTCTGGTATGACGCAAAGAACCAAGTTGAAAAGATGATTCCTGATGCACTTGAAAAGGATGGATCAATCTCAGATATGGTGAAGTCAGGTGCTCGAGGTTCGTACTCACAGATTACGATGATGGCCGGAATGAAAGGACTTATCGCCTCAACAAAGGGAGAAGTGCTCGAGTTCCCAATTCTCTCGAACTCAAAGGAAGGACTTTCACCGATTGAATACTTCATTACAACTCACGGATCACGTAAGGGTCTAACCGACACCGCTCTTAACACAGCTAAGGCTGGATATCTTACACGTAAGCTCTTCGTTGTTGCGCAAGACGTCATCATTGCTGAAGACGATTGTGGAACTAAGGGTGGAATCATCCTTAAGCGTGAAAAGAGCGCTATCGGTATGAATACACTTCAAAAGAGTGTTCGTGGAAGAATCCTCGCTGAGGATGTTATGGACACTGAAGGTAAGCTTGTGTTCAAGCGTGGACACCTTGTATCAAAGGATGATGCAGAGCGAATTGAAAAGTCAGGAACTGACCAAGTAACAGTGCGATCACCAATTGCCTGTGAAGCAGTTACAGGACTCTGTGCTCGTTGTTACGGAGTTGATCTTGGACGAGAAAAGCTCGTTGAAGTCGGTGAAGCAGTGGGTACAGTTGCCGCACAAGCTATCGGTGAACCAGGAACACAGCTTACAATGCGTACCTTTCATGCCGGAGGAGCTGCATCAGCAAGCGGAGACATTACACAAGGTCTTCCACGTGTTGAAGAAATCTTCGAGAAGCGCAATTCAAAGAACCCTGCCGTCGTCTCTCACGTTGACGGAGTAGTCACGGAGATCCGCGAAGAAGGCAAGGAGCGAACGATTGTCGTACTTCCTGAAGCACACGAGAAGGAGGCAAACGTAAAGACAAAGAGCCGAAAGAAGGTGAAGGCATCTGATACAGAATATCCAGTTGCAACTGGTCGAACAATCTTCGTTAAGGTTGGAGATTCAGTTACAAAGGGAGAAATCCTTACTGACGGTCCCGCATCTATCGATGAAATCTTTCAGTATGGTGGCCGAGAAAAAGCTCAGCATTACATCATCACTGAGGTTACAAAGCCGTACGACCTTCAAGGAGAAACAATTTCAAGAAAGCATATTGAAGTTATCGTTCGACAAATGTTCTCACGAGCACAGATCACTGATCCAGGTTCAACACCATTTACAGTTGGTGAAACTGTAGAAGTTTCTGAGTTTGAGCTTGAAAACAAAATGGCAAAGGAAAGAGGAACAGAGCCAGCAAAGGCAGCAGATATTGTTATGGGAATCACAGAAGTGTCCCTTACAAGAAAGAGCTTCCTTGCAGCAGCATCTTTCCAATACACGAACCGTGTACTTATCCAGAGTGCTGTTAAGGGATCACGAGATACACTTAAGGGTCTCATGGAAAACGTTATTATCGGTCGCTTGATTCCAGCGGGAACAGGTTATAAGGGAAGCAATAAAGCAGGAATCATTGGTAAGTTACAAGGTGAACTCGCTCAAAAGGCAGCAGAGAAAGCTGCACTACAGCAGACAATTGCAGAGCAGGCAGCATCTGAACCACAAGGATAATTTGAGTGTTCTTAGAAAAACCTTCATCGGAAGGTTGGTATAAAGGGGGACGTATAATCACCATAATCAATGGCCTCTGATATTGAACGCATAAAAGAAAAACTAGCAGTTGAAGAAGTTGTTAGTTGGTACGTAAAATTGGCGAAAGTTGGTGGGCAATTTAAGGGAAAGTGTCCCTTTCATTCTGAAAAGACACCGTCCTTTTACGTCTCACCTGACCGAGGAACATATTATTGTTTTGGTTGTGGTGCAAAGGGTGACATTCTCACGTTCGTGCAAGAATTTGAACGTCTAGACTTTCGTGGAGCACTTAAGATGCTTGCTGATAAAGCTGGTGTTGAATTAACCCACCAACCGCATGATGCTGTGGGAAAACAAGAAAAAGAAACTCTTTATGACATCTTAGAGCGTGCAACGAAGTTCTACGAGAAGCACCTAAAGGAAAATTCGGAAGCATTAGCATACCTACATTCTCGTGGAATCACCGATGAAGTCATTAATGAATGGCGTATCGGTTTTGCTCCGGAAGGATGGGACATGTTATATACAGCTACAAGAAAAAGTGGAACGTCTTCTGAGATGTTAGTAAAAGCAGGACTCATCAAGTCATCAGAAAAAGGACCAGGATTTTATGATCGTTTCCGTTCACGTATCATGTTCCCACTCTTGGATCCAACAGGACGAACTGTTGGATTTTCTGGAAGAATATTTGGTGAAGCAGCAAAGCCCGGAAGTCAGGATGCGAAATACTTAAATAGCCCAGAAACAGAGCTCTTTAAGAAATCATACTTTCTCTATGGGTTGGATAAGGCAAAAGATGCAATGCGTAAAGACAGGACAGCTGTTCTCGTTGAGGGACAGTTTGATCTGATTCTCTCTCACACATCAGGAGTTAAAACTGCTGTTGCAACATCTGGTACAGCAATCACTCTTGAGCATGCAAAACTCATCCGAAGATACGCAGATAAAATTATCCTTGCATATGACGGAGATGAAGCTGGAAAAAATGCTGCATTAAAAGCGGCACGACTTGCAGCGTCCGCTGGACTTGATGTGTATGCAGTACTTTTGCAAGGAGGGCAAGATCCAGCTGACCTCGTGCTTAAAGATCCAGACTTGTGGCACTTGTTAATCTCAAACCCACGACATGTTGTAGATTTTGTTCTCGATGTATGGGAAGCAGAGAAAGAAGAAAAGAAAAAACTATCTGTCCTTGAAGAGCATCTGATGCCGCTTATCGCTTCGGTGTTAAGTCCAATACAACAGGATAAATACATGAGGATAGTTTCAGGAAGAACTGGTATTGCGGACCACCGATTACGTGAATCTCTTGATCATGCAGTTGAGAATCTTGCGAGAAATGCCAGTTCATTAGGAGGAGAAGAAAGCAATCTGCCTCTAAAAAAAGAGCAGACTGGCAGGCTTGAAATTGTGAAGAGTAACTTCATTTCAGGAATGGCATGGCTTGCAACCAAACCTGAACATGAGACATTGGTAAAAGAATACGAATCACGCATTCATGAATTTATGACGTCTCTTTCAAAGGATGATGTTGCACATGCTGTTCTTTCAACCGTGGAATCGCCAACTGAAGAAATGCTTTTCCAAGGTGAAGTACTCCTGTCAGGAAGTACCCACCAAAAAGAATTTGTAGCTGATCTTTGGGAAAATTTTAAAACAGAAGAACTCAAGCACGAGTTAGCAGAATCATTATCAATGTTAAAAAAAGCAGAATTCGCTGGAAAGCAGGAAGAATCTGCACGTGAGCTCGAGCGTATCAAACGTCTTACCGCGGAGTTGCATGGCACTAATAAAAAAGTATAATCACCGCACCTATGAAAAAAAAGAAACTCTCTACACCCAAGGGTCCTAAAAAGGCAAAACCGGTTGCGAAGAAAGCTGCACCTGTAAAAAAGAACACTAAACCTGCTGTAAAACAGAAGGTTACTAAGAAAGAACCTCGTTCAAAAAAGACAAGTGCAAAGGAATTTGAAACAAAGTCTGACCGACTTATTGCTAAAGGTAAGGAGCGAGGATTTGTTACGTATGATGAAATTCTTAAAGAATTTCCAACTATCGAAAACGATATTGTTTTCCTAGATGATTTTTATTCAAAGCTTGCTGGAGCGGGTATTGATATTTTAGAAGGGGGTGGTCTTCTTGATTTCGCGGTAGAAGAAAAGAGTGGAAAAAAAGCAGTTGATGGTAGAGCATCAGACTCACAGGACTCAATCCAAATGTACCTTAAGGAAATTGGTCAGTACCCACTTATTTCCGCAGCAGAAGAACGAGGTCTTGCGCAAAGAATTGAAAAGGGTGAAGCAGAAGCAAAGAATCTCCTTGCACGTGCGAACCTACGTCTCGTGGTTTCTATTGCAAAAAAGTATGTTGGACGAAGCCCTGACCTTACACTCCTTGACCTTATCCAAGAAGGAAACCTAGGACTATTTAAAGCGGTAGATAAGTTCGATTGGAAGAAGGGATACAAATTCTCAACATATGCTACATGGTGGATTCGCCAGGCTATTACTCGTGCGCTTGCTGACCAGTCACGAACAATTCGTGTTCCTGTGCACATGGTTGAAACAATTGCTAAGTATAAGCAGGTATACCGACGTCTTTCACAAGACCTTGGCCGCGATCCTCACCCAGAAGAAATCGCAAACGAAATGGGTCTTGAAGTAGAAAAGATCTACACCATTGAAAAGATTGACCAGAATACTGTCTCACTAGAAAGTCCGGTTGGAGATGCTGATGATGAAAAGTCTACACTTGGAGACTTTATTTCAGATGATAAGATTCTTTCTCCTGATCAAGAATCATCTCGCCGTATTATGAGTGACCAAGTTCGAGAAATCCTCAACGATCTTCCTGAGAAAGAACGAGAGATCCTGGAACTCCGTCACGGTATCAAAGATGGAATCCAGCACACACTTGAAGAGGTGGGAAGAAAGTTCGGTGTAACACGTGAACGTATCCGCCAAATTGAAGCAAAAGCGCACGAAAAGATTCGTCAGCACGAAAAGATTAATAAGCTTAAGAACTATTTCTAGTTCTCACTTTTTGTTATAGTACCGAGAGCAGTAACCTGGTTCGAGTATTTTGCTGTCACCAATTTCGGCTGGTCTCAGGAAACAAGGTGCTCCTATTTAGGCGTTCTGCTTACAGTCAGATAGGGAGGTACGCCCCTATCGAACATCAAGACGACTTTTGGCGCGTCTTGCACATATCACAGGGATTCGGCCCGCACATCAGCATTGGCCGACCATATATCCCTTTGACAACTTACACATTGCGTCGTAAGTTTTTCCGCGATTAGTTGCCGTGGACGGTGCCTGTGACCGTATACACAGTGAGCTCTGGAGAAGTGTTGTGAAATTTGTATCTCGGCCGATGGTTGAGGGATGCAATGCTCAGGCACAACCCAGGGCTTTTTTATATAGTAAAATCACCATATGAAAGCCATCTCCACCACCACCTTTGACCAGGCGTACGCACGACTAAATACTGAGCAGCGTAAGGCGGTTGATGCCATTGAGGGACCAGTTGTGGTCATTGCAGGACCTGGTACAGGTAAGACGCAGATATTAGCAATGCGTATCGCCAATATCCTCCTTAAAACGGACACTCCTCCTGAAGCAGTATTGGCTATTGCTTTCAGTGAATCTGCTGTCTCTTCAATGAGAAAGCGACTGTTGGGTATTATGGGTGAAACTGCATACAAGGTTTCGATTACAACGTTTCATGCATTTGCCAATGCAATCATCCAAGAATTTCCTGAGGCCTTTCCAGAGTTTGGTGAAGGATCAGCAGCAGAAGAAACTGAACGGTTAGCGATTGTAGAAAAAGCACTGGATTCGCGCAAGGATGCTGAAGACTTGCGACCGCATGCTGCACCATATGCACATGTCAGAAAAATTCTAGTTGCCATAAGTTCTTTGAAACGTGAAAACATAACACCCGCAACACTCAAGCAAATTATTGAGAATCAGGTTGTATGGTACGACGCGCAGCCAGATAAGGTGCATGATAAAGGAGCTCATAAGGGAAAGATTAAGGCTGCATTTGCTGAGTATGTAGAAAAGATTGAGCGAAACAAAGCACTGCTTGCTGCGTATGAAGGATATGAAGCTGGCATGAGGGCAGAAAAGTTATATGACTTTGACGACATGCTTGTGTCAGCAAATAAAGCACTTGAGACTCACGAGTACATCAAACGAGTTATTCAAGAAAGATACTTATATATTCTTGTCGATGAGCACCAAGATACAAATGCTGCACAAAACCAGTTGATAAAGCATGTTGCTGATTTTCACGAAGCACCTAATATTTTTGTTGTGGGTGATGAAAAGCAAGCCATTTATCGTTTCCAGGGTGCATCGATCCAAAACTTTATGATGCTTCCAGAAGCGTATCGAGATGTAAAAATTATTTCTCTCGCAAAAAACTACCGATCAAAACAACATATTCTTGATAATGCACATACATTGATTGGCGAGACTGGAATGCACCATGCTATTCCTCGCATGAAACTTGAAGGCTCAGAAAACATTGGTAGTCATGTTCATATTGCTCACGCAGTAACTGAGTCAGATGAAATGCATTGGGTTAGAGGTGAAATACTTAAAATCCAAGAGACTAACGCTGATGAGACCATTGCAATAATTGTTCGAGATAACAGTACCGCAGCAGCATATGCACAATTCTTACAAAAAGAGTCTATCTATGTTAAATCTACCGCCGACTCAAGTTTTTTTGAACACGTTGAAGGGAAGCGCCTCGCGACCCTCCTTAATGCAGTTCGATCACCAGAAGAAGATACATATCTTGCAGAAGTATTGCTCTATGGATTATTGCCCATAGAACTAAGTGACGCGCTAAAAGTATTGACGTCCGCGAAAAAAGAAAAACGCTCAATCTCAGAAATTCTACAAGAGCGTCACGGAAAAGCATATGGAAAATTCCACGAAGCAGTACTTGCTGGACGTGAACAGCCGTTAGTTGAAGCACTTGGATCAATATTTACCGCCTGTGGTGTCTATGAGTCTATTGTTCGTGTTGGTATGCAATCATCACTCGACCTAGTACTTCGAGTACTTGTAAAAGAAGCTCAAAAAACAACTATCAGGAATCGAGGGGCTATGCTCGCTGATTTTGTAGAGCGACTAGAGCGCATGAAGACAAATGAAGTGCGAATCTCTGTGGGCGAAAGTATTGATGACTTTACACTCCCTGGGGTGTATATCCTTACTGCACACCGTTCAAAGGGTCTTGAATTTGATCGTGTCTTTATTCCAAGTGCGACCGAGTCTACGTGGGCACGAGGAAACAGAGGGTCACTTTTCCACATTCCTCAAGCTGGACTTATCTCAAAGTCAGCAAGCCTTGCTGATGGAACACTTTCTGATGAATCAGCGGAAACATTAGATGAATTAAGGTTGTTTTACGTTGCGGTAACTCGTGCCCGTAGTTCGGTATATGTTTCATACCACGATGTAGATATGTCGGGTCGTGAAGCAACAATGTACCGAGGACTATTGCGTATTGAACTTCGAGTGGGGGACGCTGTTATAGATATTCCAAAAGTGGAAAACCTACCTAAAGGACGCATGCAAGAAGGACGATTAGAACAAGTGGTACTTGCTGTAGAGAATGCTTTTATCGAGCAAGGACTCACGGTTACAGCGCTTAATAACTATATCGAGTGTCCGTGGAAGTATGTGTTCATGAATGCACTTCGTGTGCCGTTTATTCAACCAGCACATTTATCTTTTGGTACGGCTATGCATGCTGCGCTCGAGCACTGGCTTCGAAAGAAAATGAAAGGTGAGGAGGTAGGATCTGAGGGAGCGTATCAAGCGTTTCTCCAAGCATTACGTCGTGAACCAATCTCACTTGCTGATGAAGAACGATTTAAGGAAGAGGGAAGGATTGCACTATCGGAGTACACACTCACATCAGAATTAGATCCTTCGTCAGTCATTGCACTTGAGTATTCACTTAAGGACATTCGAATGAACGTTGAGGGAAGGTACATTGAACTTTGTGGAATAATTGACCGCATTGAACGAATGGGTGGTGAGTTGGCTGTTGTGGACTACAAGACAGGAAAACATAGGAGTAGAAATTACGTGCTTGGAAATACTGCTGATTCAACTGGTTCCATGTTTAGACAGTTAGCTTTTTATAAACTCCTCCTTTCAAAAGATATAACACATAGTGATACCCCTGTAACAATTGGAGTCATTGATTTTGTGCAACCGGACGAAAAGAACAGACTCTCACGGGTTGAGTGTGTACTTACTAAAGAAGACGTATCAAAAGTTGAAGAAGAGATCAGACAGACTTCACAAGCTATTCTTTCAGGTGCATATGTTGGTTCACGATGTGGAAAAAAAGACTGCGAGCATTGTAGTCTCGCTGACGCCATTGCTCAAACTACTACATAAACAAAAAACCCGGGTTACGCCCGGGTTTTTTGTTACTAAACGAGAGAATTATTTAGCAATAAATGCGTCGATGATTCCCTTAAGGTTAGGATAGGGAACTGCACCTGCATCAAGAACGAGAGGTTCACCTGTTCGTGTCTTTATAAGAACAGTGTATGGTGTTCCTTGTGCACCCGCAGCGATTGCAGCAAAGTAGTCTTCTGAAACTTTTTCTGCATATTTACCGCTGTCTAAACATGTTTGGAATGTTGTTTTATCAACTCCAGCATATGCAGCGATTTCACCGATTGTACTCATATCAAAACGGTTGTTTCCTGGTGTGACTTCATACAGTCGGTCAGTGAATTTCCAGAACGCAGCGTTTCCTCCAATTTCTGCTACACATTCACTTGCTTCAGCTTGTTTTCCAGCGTTGGCGTGAAGTGGTGGGTTAGATTCGTTACCTTTATAGAGTGGAAAATGTCGGTATACCCATGCAACTTTTCCTGAAGGACCATATTCGTCAATAATTCGCTTAAGAGTGGGGTGGTATTGCTTACAGTAAGGACACTCAAAGTCTGAGTATTCGATAAGGATAACATCAGCATTTGGGTCACCTAGAATGTGATCATCCTCCGTAACATCCTTGATTTCGATATTGTTTTGAGCAAGGGGGTCGTTTTCTACAGTGTTTCCCTTGTTAAACCATATATCTTTAAAAATGATTGCACCTGCAATAAGTGCCATACCAATAAGGATTGCAACTGGTATAGATAATATTGGTTTTTTTTGTGGTGGTATTTGTGAATACTGTTGCGGCTGCGCTCCACTCTGCGGGCCGTACATGTTTGAATTATTGTTTGGTTCCATACGCACAAGTATACCATTGAGGTATATCTAGAATGGAAGTGTATGTGTCAGTGGGGAAGAAGTTTCTTCGAGCCATTTTGAAGTATCGAGTGGAATTGACGTGACTTTGCCGCCTTCTGCAAAACGAAGCTTATTGTGCTTGAGTGCGTACTCATAAATTTTCTTTGTAATCTCAACATCCTTGATACAATACTCGCGAATTTTATCTATTTCTCCAGTTCTCCACCACTCAACAGCTTCAAGCCCGTTACCGCTCTTTTTTTCTTTGAGTGTTCCTTCAGCTACTTGATCAAGTTTAATACGTCGTCCAAGAGACGCTCGGATTTCTTTAAGTAAGTCTAAACTTCGAATTTGATACAAGTCTCCAGGATAATATTTATTAAGGAGGGGGATATCGAAATGATCAGAATTGTATCCAATCAAAAGGTCGGCTTTCTCGATCATTGGCCACAACTTATATAGCTCTGATTCAAGAAAGGTATAGTACTTATCTGTCTCAGAGTCATATGCTCCAGCTATAGATAGGTCTAGAAGTGTAGGGTCAGATGTGCCTACGTCAGAGAATATATTTTTGGTTTCTAGGTCGAATACTACGAATCGCATGTGGCGATTATACGGTACGATCGTTGAATTGTTCAACAATCTCAGTTATAGAGCCTGTAGTCACTGAACCATCAGCAAGGTTCTTGAGTTCAAATGCCTTATTTTGTAGCTCGTTTTCGCCTATAACAAGCACATACGGAATGTTTTCTTTTGATGCCTTGCTAATCTGGTCTCCAATCTTTTTTGTAGAAAGGTCAACAAGTACTCGAATGCCAGTCCGACGTAAGTCATCAGCAACAATACTTGCTTGTTCAAACGAAATTCCAGCTCGGCAAATGTAGATATCAGCCGCAGGTTCAGTTTTTGGTGTAATTGAACGCGCCTCAAGAAAATCTTGAAGTGTCACGTCGCCCATCCCAAATCCAACAGCAGGAAGTGCTTTTTCTCCAAAGAGTGTTGTAAGTCCATCGTATCTACCGCCACCGAAGAGTGATCGGTTATTTTTTGGATCTGTGTCAAAGACTTCAAAGACAATACCGGTGTAGTAATCAAAACCACGTGCGAGAGTCAGATCAATTTCTGCATTTGTAATACCTATCTTTGCAAGGTTTTCAATGAATGAGTCTAGTTCCTGTTTTGCGTTTTGTACGGCTTCATTAGTTGAAATAATGTTTCCAGCAATAAACTGTTTGATTGCTTCTTGTTGCTTACTAGTGTCACAAATTGAATTGAGTTCGGTTTGTACATCTTCCTTACTGATTTTTTTGATTTTATCAATCAAGCGGATAACTGATTTTTGCTTGTCAGGAGTTAATCCTAGATCGCTAAACAACGCATTCATGAGTGATCGTGAATTGAGCTTGATTACGAAATCAGACTCCTTCGCTCCAAAAGAAGTGAGGATAAATGATGCAAGTTGCACAATTTCTGTGTCAGCCTCGATCCCTTCCATACCAAAGAGGTCAACGTTTAATTGGTAGTGCTCTCGAAGGCGACCACGCTGTGGTTTTTCATATCGAAAAACATTTGGAATTGAGTACCAACGAATAGGGTATGAAAGTGCTTTCATTTTTGCTGCAACCATTCGAGAAACTGTCGGTGTCATTTCTGGTCGGAGTGTGACACTACGATCACCTCGGTCGATAAATGTATATGTTTGTTCGTTTACAATCTCATCACTCGTCTTTGAAAGATATAGTTCTGTAGATTCAAGTGGGGAAGCGTTGTACTCCTGGTATCCATAGCGCTCAACCGATGAACGGATGATTGCAAAGATTTTTTGCATTCGCTGCCAATCTTCGGGGTAGAAGTCCCGAACGCCTTTATAACTTTCTGTAGAAATGTCTGCCATGTGCTAGATTGTAGCGGAATACGGCCAAAAAACAATATTTTAAGGCTTTGTCTATATGATTGTGATTAATAAACAAATTGGGGAATCAATGGGGGCGCTAATTAAGCGTGCGCGACTTGAGCGAGGTCTTGGTGAGGATGTAAAACTCACATTTGCTGGTCGCTTGGATCCACTTGCTGAAGGAGTGGTGATTCTACTTGAAGAAGCAGAGATTCCACGAAAGTCTGAATTTATTGGTTTGCCAAAAACATATCAGTTCGAACTTTTGTTAGGCATTAACACTGATTCACATGATCCATTGGGGATTGTTACAGGTGTGATTCCAGTATCAAATGAGAAACATGAAGAGGTTAAAGAAACCCTCAAAAAAGTCACTCAAGATCTTATCGGAACCCATACATTTTCATATCCACAATTCTCATCAAAAACAGTTGATGGAACCCCACTTTGGGTCACAGGAAGAGAGGCCAGGGAAGGCCAAAATACGCTCCTAAAAGCCCCAGAAAGGTCTATGCGCGTAGATACACTAAAACTGGAATCAGATACCACCCACTCAACACAAGAGCTTCTTTCGGCAGTTATGAAGTTTGTGGGTGCTGTAGAGGGTGATTTTATGCAAAAGCAGGTTATTGAATCATGGAAAACAGCTCTAGTTGGCCATGATAATGCCATATGGTACTCGTATACACTCCTCATGGAATGTGGCTCAGGAACTTATGTCAGAACGATTTGTGAGGAGATTGGGAAGAAACTCAAATGTGGAGGAATAGCGTTTCGAATCAAAAGAGTAGCTGTTGGAAACCACCAAGTGTAAGGACTAGTCCTTTTTTGACTGTCGCTCTGCTTTGTCACGCTCACTCTTATTCCTGTAGATTTTTCGGAGACGGATGTTTGTTGGAGTAATTTCAATATACTCATCTTCACGCATCACTTCCATGGCACGCTCAATTGAGAGTTTCCATGCTGGCTGTAGAATCATGTGTTCATCAGAACCTGATGCACGCATGTTTGTAAGTTGTTTTCCCTTTGTCGGGTTAACGTATAGGTCGTCTCCCTTAACAACGTCTCCGATAACCATTCCTTCATATACTTCTTCAGTTGGATCAATGAAGATTGTTCCTCGTTCACTGAGGTTAAACAGTGCAAAGGTGAGTGCTTTTCCGCTTTCCATAGAAATCATGGCGCCAGTTGTGTGGCGATCGATGTGGCCTACGTGAGGGCGAAACTCCAAGAATCGGCTTGAGAGAATTCCTTCTCCTTTTGTATCAATAATAAATTGGTTTCGATACCCAAGGAATCCACGAGTTGGGATTTCAAAAATAAGGCGGTAGGTGCTTCCGTGGTCCTGTTTCATGGACATAAGGATTCCCTTTCGAGGAGAAAGTTTTTCGATAACACGGCTGTAATATGCTTCAGGTACATCAACAGTTACTTCTTCAAATGGTTCAAATTTCTGACCATCGATTTCTTTGAAGATTACTTTTGGTTGAGAAACCTGGACCTCATATCCTTCACGTCGCATGTTTTCTAGAAGGATTCCAATATGAAGTTCTCCTCGTCCATAGACTATGGCACCATCAGCACCGAAGTCGACTTTAAGTCCCACGTTGATTTCAAGTTCCTTTTCAAGGCGTTCTCGAATCTGACGGTTTGTAACGAACTTACCTTCACGTCCTCCAAATGGTGAGTCGTTAACAAGGAAGTTAAGCGAGATTGTTGGTTCGTCTACTTTAATAGCAGGAAGTGCAGGAGTTGCTTCGGCATCAGTAATAGTGTCTCCAATTTCAATATTTGCGATTCCGGCAACCATCACAATGTCTCCAGCTTCTGCTTCTTGTGTTTCAACACGGTCAAGACCCTTAAACGCAAACATTTTTGTGATCTTTGAAGATACAAATTTTCCATCAGGGTGTTTTGCCCAGATTGTTGAACCAACTTTTACTGTTCCAGCATAAATTCGGCAAATACCCATGCGTCCTACGAAGTTGTCATAGCCGAGGTTAAATACCTGCATTTGAAGCGGGTTTTCTTTTCCTTTGTCAGCGTTTGCTACTTGCTCAAGAATGGTGTCGAGGAGGGGATCGAGGTTAGTTGAAACATCAGCGAGTTCTTTCTTTGCGATACCTTCACGTCCGATAGCGTAGACGACGGTGAAGTTTAATTGATCATCATTTGCACCGAGGTCAATGAAAAGCTCAAGTACTTCGTCGTGCACACGTGCTGGGTCAGATGCTGGCTTATCGATTTTGTTAATAACAACAATTGGCTTAAGACCAATTTCAAGAGACTTTTTAAGTACGAATCGAGTTTGAGGCATTGGGCCTTCTTGAGCGTCGACGATGAGAAGCACTGAGTCAATAGCACGGAGTACACGTTCTACTTCAGATCCGAAGTCAGAGTGTCCTGGTGTGTCTACAATGTTGATTTTTGTACCTTTATATTCAACAGAAGCGTTCTTTGAATAGATGGTAATACCACGCTCTTGTTCAAGAGTGTTTGAGTCCATTGTTGTTCCTTCAATCGCTGCTCCTGTTTGTTTGAGGATTTGGTCAGTGAGGGTTGTTTTACCATGGTCCACGTGGGCGATGATGGCGATATTTCTGATCTGCTTTTCTTGCATGTGAATTATTTTTGGTCGTGAATGGACAATTATAGCATCAAAAAAAGACAGTGTCAAAGTTGTGTTTATGGCCAGTAACTATAATGTTACGGAAGAAAGGAGGTATCCTGTGCACATTTTAAAATCTGCTAAAACCGGATTGCAGTACGTTGCTGCTCTCATTCAGAAAACCGTCAAAAAAGATGTTGTGTTGGCCGAAGCGTGTTCAGTTGAAGAAGCCAAGTCAATTCTTGGTGACAATATGATTGATACGTCAGAAGCTGGTTGTGTGTGGGGGTCGAAGATCCCCAGACAGTTACATGTTCCCGCTGAGCGCTCCTGGGTAGAACACGTTGCAGAAAGTAATAGAGCGGGGAGAAATATCAGACTTTTCTATTGTGTCGGCATGTCAATCCAGACTCAGTATGAATCGTTGAGAGAAAAAATCAGCGAACCGTTCAAGTATTTTGATGGGCATGCAAACGTCGTAGATGGTAGTCTTTCTATAAATCCATATACCCAATCACGCCCGAGCGGGTATTGGTTTATTGATTGCTCTCTTGAAATTCCTCGTTCTGCTGTAGAGCCTTACAAAACGTTTACAAAACGCATGTTGTGTAAGGCGGGTGCTGCCGATGTTCACATCGTTGCAGAGTGTGTTCGTTTACTGCATGTCTGTCGAGGTACTACATTACTCACTGAACAATTCCATGTTGGTTTAGAGAAAAAGTCTCTTGTGCGTATTGGTAATTACGACGTTAATAAAAATACGTTAACATTGCTTAGGTTCAAGAACATTGTCTCGAAGACCAACACGGGGTATTTCCGTGTTATAAGACCTGGTGAGCAGTTACTTCCAGTTCCAGAAACTTCAACCCTCCCGCCACCAGCGTGAGGGTTTTTCTTTTTAAAAATATTTCATTGTATATGTTCCATACTGTGCGTGTGAAAAATATTTCTGGCACACCAACTGAGATCCTGGACGAAATTATTGGGTATGGTTGTGGGAATGGTAATTCTGATATTCACATCGATCCTGGTGCACAGGATGTTCGAATTCGATATAGGAAAGATGGAATGCTTCAATTATTCGCTACGTACTCTTTATTGGTACATGAAGAAGTAATCAGGAGATTAAAAATATTAGCCCGGATCAGAACAGATGATTCTTTTAGTGCAAGAGACGGGAGATTTTCACTAACGGTTGAAAATGTCCACTATGATATTCGTACAGTTACTACACCGTCGTATTTTGGAGAATCAGTAACATTAAGAATTTTAAGACCACTTGATGTATCCATTTCACTTGAAACATTAGGGTTTAGTACTGAAGACGCGGTCGATATTATTAATCATGCAAGAAGCTGCTACAGGAAGGATTATCATTCGTGCGCCCTACGCAGAGCTTCAGGCCGGAATAGTCATATCAAGTTAAATAAAACTCTCAGAATATATTGTTTTAGGAGCTATCCCTAATGCTTGGAGTTGGTTAGATATTGTATTAACGAAATCTGAGGACCCAGAGACGTAGATACTAGGAATGCGGTCGAGGAATCGGCCGCATTCTTCGTTCAGTAGTTCTTTATCAATCCGTTTTGAGTAGCTAGCTTTACCAGCGGGTTCTTGGGTAACAATTTGTATATATGTAAAGCGCGTATCTTTTTCTCGTAGTGTGTGTAACTCTTGTTCGTACGCGATGTCATGTGAGTGTTTAACGCTATATATAAGTATTGTTTCTGGTCGTGCGTGCATTGGCATTGAATGTCGAGCACGAATGACGCTTATTAGCGGTGCGATGCCGCTTCCTGAAGCGATTAACAGTAGGGGTGCGTTTTGATCGTGTGTTTCTGGATTCCAAACAAAATGATTTCCAAGTGGTCCTTGGATTTCAACTTCATCTCCGATTTGAGCAGTTTGTAGTAACTGCGATACCTCTCCATGTGGAATAATCTTGATGCCAAATTCAATTACTGTGTTCTGGGCCTCTGTGCACACTATTGAGTAGCTTCTTCTTGGTTTGGTATTGTGTGATGAGTTGATTCGAATGTTGCAGTATTGACCTGGGAAAAAGGAGAAAGGTTTCTCAACTCTAAATTTCATACATACAAGTACGCCTTTCGTTTTGGCGTGCTCACTTTTGTGTATAAGTGTGGCTTTTGTCCACTCTGTATTCTGAGGAATGACATCCATGTACGATATAATATCGCTAAAGTTAGATGAACAAACACTATAAAACAAAAGTTGCCTTTCTTGTTTCTGGCGCCTGTGTCGTTGTGCTTGGTGTTATATCGACGATGTATGTGGGGAGTGTTGTGGATAGAACAATTCGTACGCACCTTTCTGATCGTGCGCGCACAATGGCAGAGATGTTTAATGTGAACATGGTGCGGTCACTAACTGGTACCGAGGCTGATCTTTCTTCACCCGAGTACAGTTTAATTAAGGAAGAAATAACTCGTGTTCGTTCTGCAAACAGTGACGTTCGATTTGTATACCTTCTTACTCAAAAAGAAGGAGATGTAATCTTTTTGGTCGACTCGGAACCAGAAACATCCGAGGATTATTCACCTCCTGGACAGGTATATTTTGAAGCATCAGAAGAATTACGTGAAATTTTTAGTACAACCGAAGGGCTTCTCGAAGGGCCAAGTGTAGATCGATGGGGTACATGGCTGTCGGCGATATACCCAATTCTTGATC
>DAORIS010000008.1 GCA_035438625.1 Candidatus Paceibacterota bacterium | reverse complement strand
TACCCCATTTCATTGTCATACCACGCAAGCACTTTTACGAGATTTCCATCCGCAACACGTGTGAATGCCAAGTCAGCAATAGATGCGTACTTGCTTCCCTTAATGTCTGATGAGACAAGCTCTTCTTCTGTCACAGCAAATGTATTCTTCCAACGATCACTCTTTGCAGCTTCCTTGAGAATTTTATTCACTTCTTCTGCAGTAGTATTTTTCTTTGAGATAAATGTAATGTCTACAATAGATCCAACAACTACCGGTACGCGGATAGAAATACCATCGAATTTCCCAACAAGGTCAGGAAGAACCTTTGTCACAGCAATTGCTGCACCAGTTGATGATGGAACAATGTTTTGTGCAGCAGCACGTCCTTCTCGTAGGTCTTTCTTGTTTGGACCATCGACAATTGATTGACTCGCAGTATATGCATGCACGGTGTTTAGAAGTGCTTTTTCAATTCCAAGTACTTCGTGGAGGATCGCCATAAGTGGGCTACCAGCGTTTGTTGTACATGATGCGTTAGAAGAAATCTGGCATGTAGAAAGTTTCTCATCGTTAATTCCCATGAGCACTGTTCCGCCCTTAATATCACCTGTTGGTTCATCTTTAACTGGAGCACTGATAACTACTTTCTTTGCACCTGCATCAATGTGTGCTTTTGCCTTTTCGTAACTAGTGAAAAATCCAGTTGATTCAACTACTACATCAATATCCATTTCTTTCCACGGAAGTGCTGATGGTTCTTTCTCTGAAACATACTGCACCGTATGTCCTTCTATTGTTATAGACTTCTTGTCTTCTGCAACCTCAATATCAAACGGACTAACTCCATACGCTGTGTCGTACTTGAGTAGATACGCAATATTATCAATAGAACCTAGATCGTTTAATGCGACCACTTCAAGCTCAGGGCGTGAGCGAGCTACTTTATAAAAAGCCCTTCCAATTCTTCCAGCGCCGTTAATAGCTACGCGAATCTTTTTTCCGTGTGTGTGTGCATTCATAGAGAACAGTATATCGTACCTATTGCTGCTGTGTACCCCGCACTTTGACTATGTCACCTACCATAAGCCCACTTGAAGCAACCGTACCTGACGCGACTTCGATTACATAGCGAGCGTCAGCGTTAGGTGTAAATGCTTGTTCTGGATATGTCTCTGGTGCAACTCCAGTTTCAACATGAACCACTTTCCCAGTCTCATCGAGCCAAACAATATCAAGCGGCACAAGCATATCTTTCATCCACATACTCCAGCGTCCAGGAGCTTCGAAAACAAACACCAATCCTTCGTTCATTGGAATATGTTGCGTACCTGAATAACCCAGTGCTCTGTCTTCAAATGTTTCTGCATATCGAACAGAAATAATTTGTGAGCCAAACTGAATTGATGAATCATTTCGTACTAATGATTCATCAACAGTATTTTTATAGGAAATACTTTTTGTTGGATAGAGTGCAAAAACTATTGCAGCGGCGACCACAAGAAGAATCAGGATACTGAGGACAAGGATTTGTAGTCGGCTGAGACGCATAGATTATTGAGCGGCAGGACTTGCTACTTCAAGCATAATCTCTACAGGAATGCGGATACTTTTATCATTCTCAGGAAGTCCTGATGGATTATCATTTTTAAATACAAGAAATGCATCGATAGTCTCAAGTGACGCGGGGAGTCCAAGTTTTGTTTTAATTTCACTTAGATCAAATGACAACTTTCCAGTCCATGGAACAACATCCTCGGTCATCCATGAATATCCTTCATCAACACTTGCATATGTTTGATACAAAACGGTTCCAGAAGCACTGACAAGTTCAAGTCCTGCAGTGTTTTCAAAAAACCAATATCCAGGAGACATTCCTCGGACCACAAAACCAGCCATGATTTCCTGACCTTGTCGTGGAGACGTGATTGTTGGAGTACTTGTAGCAACTGGCTCATCAACATATTTGTCATCAGTGTGATCCACAGTTGTTGTGGCCTGTCCATGATCACCCGAAAGATCAATCCATCCTTCGTGTGAAGCAACCATTGTAAATGCCGTTCCAGCAGCAAGGATTACTAAAATCCAAAATAATAATTTCATATAGATATAGTACCAGTTATGTATACGCACACGCTACCACCTACCACTTGCGCCACCTCCACCTGATGATCCACCTCCAAAACCACCGAATCCTCCTCCGCCACCTCCAAAGGTGCTCCCCCCACCAAACCCTCCAGGTGGCACCCATCCACCAAAACCCCCCTTTCCTTTTCCTCCGCCAAGTTTCGAAAGTATGAAGTCAATTACAAATCCGATTATTGCAAGTATGAACGTAATAATTGCGCCACCAACAAGGGAGCCGAGCAAAAATGTACCGATTCCAATTCCCAAGAGTGTTCCAACTAATCCTCCAAACCACCACGACTTTGTCCCCGCCATAATTCCACCAAGCACAGGTACTGCAAAAACCAAGAGTGGCAAGAGTACGTTGAAGACTACATCCATAACTCCCGATGGCACTTCTGGAATTTCACCTGTCTCGGTTACTGGTTCCTTGGTTGTACCGGTTGGAGTTTCTTCAGTTCCGGTATCAACTTTAACTGCGTCGATAATTGCAAGTGCTCCTTTTTCAATACCAAGCCCATAATTTCCTGCTGAAAATTCAGGGACAATTACATTCTGAATAATCCTGCCGCTTTCTGCGTCAGTTAAGTCTCCTTCAAGTCCATACCCAACCTCAATTCGTAATTCCCTATCTTCAACGCTCACAAGGAGTAACGCACCTCGATCAGTCTGTCTGCTTCCAATACCCCATTCACGATACAAATCTGTTGCATATGTCTCAACATCAGAGTCGCCGAGATTAGGAACCGTTACAACTGCAATCTCTGCGTTAATTGCTGAACGCTCAGCATCCAATCGTTCATTGAGGCGAGTCTCAATATCTGCAGGAATAATCTCTGCAAAGTCCGAGACAATATCAATTGGTCGCGCTGGAACATCAGCTGCGTACACTACATACCCATACGCACTTATAGCAATGGTGAGACAAAAAATGTATGCGGTACGAGTCATGTACTACCTAGAAATTATGAAGAGAAATCAACTGTTGGTGCCAACTCTGTACCTTGTGCTGATTGGAAATATCCCTTCTCACTAAATCCGAATAGTTTTGCATACACTACTGTTGGGAATGATTTTGTAACAGTGTTGTACTCCTGAACTGATTGGTTGAAATCACGTCGTGAGGTTGCAATACGGTTTTCTGCTCCTTCAATCTGAATCTGAAGATCTCTAAAGCCTTGTGTTGCGGTTAGTTGTGGGTAATTTTCTGCAACAGCGAGCAATCGTCCGAGTGTTGAACTAACTTGTGACTGAGCTGCTTCATACGCTGCGATAGATTCTGGTGTTAGGTTGTCAGCGTCAATTGTAACTGCTGTAGCACGTGAGCGAGCTTCAATGACATCTGTAAGTGTCTTCTGCTCAAAGCCAGCTGCTCCCTTTACTGTATTAACTAAGTTTGGAATCAAATCAGCACGTCTCTGATAGTTTGTTTCTACTTGTGCCCATGCACCTTCGACGTTCTGGTCCAATTTTACAATCTTGTTATACCCGCCAATAAGTATCCCTCCTACAATTACCACCAGGGCGATGATGATAACGACTATTGTTGTTTTTTTCATATATATCTATTATATGCGCCAAAAACCAGAGCGCAATCATATCGAAAATTTTAATGCAAAGAAAAAGGCCTCGAGGAAAGTATAACTTTCATCAAGGCCTAATGTTTCAAATCGTGAAACTCTAGTTGGGCTTACTGGAGTTGTTGCGTTCTGACATGTACTCAGCGAGTCGGTTGTCAGTACCGATACTGCCGAAGAACGGTTCATCACTCTTAACAGGACGATCTTGTTTCGGTGCCGGGAAAGACTGCCTGGTAACCTCCTTATAGACAGGCGCTGTCGGCATTTGCCGAGATTCCTTTTTCTTTGACTGAGGCCTTACGGGCTCTTCATCGACACGACGTGCTGCCAAGTCCTGCAATTTTGCTACAGTAATCATTGAAGCAGTCATGCCGGCAAAACCGATGGTTCCAAAGTTAGAATTCATTACATCTCCAGTTGAAGGAACGTGTAGCTAGCACATGCCAGCATTTCTCACCTCTATTTACCATTATATCATAGTATACGGTATAAGTCAAATACCGCAGCATGGCCACACAGAGCCATTATACAAAGTATTTACCTATAACTCTGTTTCCTTCCCGAGTTCAAGGGCAACAAATTGGATACCTGCTTTTGGTAAAAATAGATCAGGTAATCTGACGGTAATACCTGTTTTTCTTACCAAATTTCCATCGTGGACCGGAAATGCTACTCGTGGCTTTACAGAAAGCACATACTCCATTGCTTCAGAAATTTTGCACCACGGTGCTGTCACAGGGAACGCTAAAATATCAACTGGCACCTCTGGGTTATAAAACGCATCTCCTGGATAAAATAGTTTGTCATCAAACATGTATCCAGTATTTTCAACTTGTTCATATTCAACATAAATGGGAGCATGTTTCAGACCGTGTCCTGTAATTGTAACGTCTCCGATTGTTATCGATTCACCATGCGCTACTTTTGTATAAGGGATAGATTCTCTATCAAGTATCTTCCCCACTGATTCATTTGAAATAACCTGTGCGCTAGGATTATTTACAAGTATAGTCTTTAGCGATTGAACATGTAAATGATCAGTGTGTTCGTGACTAATAATCACCGCATCAATATTTGTTACTGAATCCTGTTCAGTCGTGTAGTTGCCTGGGTCAGTTAAAAATCGCTTTCCACGAATTTCAATGACGAGACAGCAATGGCCCAATTTAGTGATTTTCATATAGTCATTATATTCCATGTTGGTATACTGAAATATTACCAGTAACCATTTTCACCTATGGCCAGAGTAAGTACATATTTGAACTTTAAAAACCAAACTGAAGAAGCGTTTAATTACTACAAGACAGTGTTTGGAACTGAATTTATAGGAGAAATTAATCGTTTTGGAGAAGTTCCAAAAACAAACAGCATGTCTGAGATTAGCGAGGAAGAAAAAAATCTTGTGATGCACGTTGCCCTCCCTATTTTGGGTGGACACATCATTATGGGAACTGATATGCCTGAATCAATGGGCTTTCCATTAAAAGAGGGAAACAGCATGTATCTTACACTTGAACCAGATTCCCGTGCTGAAGCAGACAGATTATTTACAGCACTTACCGATGGCGGAAAGATTGAAATGCCAATGCAAGAAATGTTTTGGGGAGATTATTACGGATCATTCACTGACAAGTTCGGTGTTAAGTGGATGATTAATTGTTCAAGTAAGCAATAATTTTATGCACAAAGTACATTACTCAGTTTTTATTAACGCACCCAAAGAAAAAGTATGGGGTGCCATGCTTGAAGACGGTACGTATCGTGAGTGGACGAAAGCCTTTCATGAAGGTTCGTATTACAAAGGTACATGGGAACAAGGCTCAAAAATTTTGTTCTTGGGCCCAAATGGCGATGGAACTGAAGGAGGAATGGTGAGCATGATTGAAGAAAACAGACCGTATGAGTTCATCTCAATCAAACACCTGGGAATCGTATCAAACGGGGTTGAAGATACAACTAGTGAGGCAGCAATGAAATGGGCACCAGCATTTGAAAACTACACGTTCACAGAAAAGGACGGTGGCACTGAGCTTACAATTGATTTGGATATTGATAGCGAAAATGAAGACCAGTTCAACGGCATGTGGCCAAAAGCACTTAAAGCACTGAAAGAATTAGCAGAGAAATAACAATTTCTTACATATAAAAACCACTGGCAAACGTCAGTGGTTTTTATTTTTCCAATTTTTGCGGAGAGAGAGGGATTTGAACCCTCGGTCCGGTTGCCCGGACACACGCTTTCCAAGCGTGCGCACTAGACCGCTATGCGACCTCTCCAATTGCGAACACAATAGCATAAAAAACTAATACAAATAAAAAAGGCAGTGGCCTCGGTAGAGAGAATCTTGGGCAATTCTCTACCAAAAACCACTGCCTCAGGAGGGGAGGATCGTTTCCAAAAAGGATCGTACTTCTATATCGTACTCCTTCGTCAAAGAGATGCAAGTCTATAATGCCATTTCTCTCAAACGCTTTATACGCTCCTCTGCTGGCGGGTGTGTTGCGAATAACCCTGCGATAAACTGCCCTGCTCCACGTTTTTTTCCGTAAGGGTCTGAAATAAACAAGTGTGCAGTTGAGTTATGAACCGACTTAAGTGGCAATGCATATGATGAAATCTTTCCAAGTGCCGATGCTAGTCCTTCTGGATAGCGCGTTAAGAGTGCACCTGTTGCGTCCGCAAGATATTCGCGACGACGTGATATTGCGAGTTGGATAATTATTGCCGCAAACGGTGAAAGTATGAGAAATACAATTCCAATAATATACATGATTGGATTATGTTGTTGGTTGTCACTCCTTCCTCCAAAAAACAATGAGCGTGTAAATAGGTCCGCTAAAATAGACACCATTCCAACAAGTGTCACGACAATTGTCTGGAGTAGGATATCTCTGTTACCAATATGTGCCAGCTCGTGTGCAATGACCCCTTCGAGCTCCTTACGATCCAACATTGAGAGAAGCCCTGCGGTTACCGCAACTGATGCATGCTCCTTATTTCTACCTGTAGCAAAGGCATTTGGGGCCGCATCGGGAATTATATACAGGTTTGGCTTTGGTAAACCTGCAGTAATAGCAAGGTTTTCAGCTATGTTATGGAACTCAGCAAACTCATCCTTTGAAGCCGGCTTTGCTCCCGAAAGACTTAGTGCAACCTTGTCTGAAAACCAATAGCTGAAAAAGTTCATGAAGAAACTTAACGCCACTGCACCATATAAGATTCCTGGAGAGTTATATATTTGAGAGACGACAAATCCAATAGCAATAATGCCAGCAAAAAATATGGCCATGAGAAGCCAGGTCTTAGCAATATTTGAAGACCGATGTGTATATATCGTAGCCATATATAGATTAATTAAAAAGACACCTTTGGAAGTTCCTTCTCGGGTGAGCCGTCAACAAGTTCAAAAAACCCAACCTTTTCAAACGTAAACCAATTTGCAACCAAGTTTGATGGGAATGAATCAACAGTGATGTTTAGATCTCGAACATTGCTGTTATAAAAGCGTCGTGCTGCTTGAATCTTGTTTTCTGTATCAGACAACTCCCTTTGTAATTCTAAGAAATTCTGGTTTGCTTTCAAGTCTGGGTATGCTTCAGCGACCGCAAACAACGACTTCAATGTTCCACCGAGTTCAGCTTCAGCAGCTGACTTTTCTTCAACATTTCCAGCACCAATTGCCTTTGCACGTGCTTCTGTTACATGTTCAAATGCTTCGCGCTCATGTGTAGCGTAGCCCTTAACCACATTTACCAAGTTAGGGATAAGGTCGTACCGGCGCTTAAGCTGCACATCAATATCCGCCCATGCTTCTTTGATTCGGACAATAAGTGTCACAAACCGGTTATAAACCGCAACAAGCCAACCAATCGTTACGAGTAAGAGTACACCTACGATAATTAAGAATAAAACCATAAGTAAATTATACCATTTTTACATGGAAAAACTAGAGCTTTTTTACTTCTACCCTAGACACCAAAACAATATTGGTTAGTAGGAGGGTTAAATGAAGTATCTTGCACCCCATCATAATAAACCTCTATATTATATAAAGGTAAATCTATTTTCTGTGCTGAAGATAAAACTTTAATCATGTATTTTTTAATCTCTTGACCACCACAATAGAATTTATATTCAATTTCCGGAGAATCTCGATTCCACCACACAGGAGAAATAAATTCATATCTATATGTAGTACCACCTTTTGTTGGTATTGGTATGGAACTAATATAGCCTGCAGTAACTAAGGGTGTAAGAGCTGTTACAAAAGATGCTCCTGTCCCGGTAATCGAAGTTATCATGGATAACGAACATGGAGGTGGTGGATCATCGAGTGTGGTTTCACACAAATACGAACCATTCTTTTCTTCATATAAAGCCATTGCGTTTCTAATTGCCAGTAGCGATGTAGTATCTCTTGAATACAACGCTCGTGTTCTCGCTCGATTTAAAGATGTAAGAACAATACTTGACAGTAATCCAACTATTGCGATTACCACCATTAATTCTATGAGCGTAAAACCTTTTTGAAATTGTTTAAACATATTAATATATTACTGTGTTTTGATGCGTGCAGCATGTATTTCCATTAATGTCTCTGCGGTAGATTTTACTGGAGCATTTGCTTGTAATTTATTTGAGTACATAGAAACAACCGGTATCGCAACCGCTGAAATAATTGCAATCACAATAAACACAACAAGTATCCTGTCTGCCTGGTACTCATTCACACCTATACCAATCGCAGCTAACATTCTCCCCATTCCTGAACCCTTTTTTTGATTAACTGTAAATAAGGGACTTTGTGCCGAAAAATCTACTTCATCGAACTGTACGTCTGACATAGTGTAAGTATATCGCACCAAAACAAAAAAACCCCAAATTGGGGTCTTTTTTGTGAATATCGAATATTAATACTCCATTCCTCCCATTCCAGGGTTTCCAGCTGGCTTTTCTTCCTTTGGTTCTTCTGCAACAGCAACTTCTGTGGTTAGAAGAATTGCAGCAGCTGACGCTGCATTCTGTATACCACTACGTGTCACCTTTACAGGGTCAATGATTCCTGCCGCTAGCATGTCTGGAATCATAATATCAAGTAGTGCATCGTATCCTGAGTTACCCTTTCCCCTCTTCACTTCTTCAACAATTACTGATCCATCATCCTTTCCTGCATTAATTGCAATTTGTCTAAGTGGAGCTTCGAGCGCTTTAAGCACGATGTTATATCCAATCGCAAACTCAGCACTAAGCTTTTCTTTTTGTGAAGAGACTCGTACCTTCTCAGCTGCTTTGATGAGCGCAACACCTCCTCCAGCAACAATTCCTTCTTCAATCGCTGCCTTTGTAGCATTAACTGCATCTTCAATCTTAAGCTTGAGGTACTTCATCTCCGTCTCAGTTGCAGCGCCTACACGAAGTACAGCCACCCCACCAGATAATTTTGCGATTCGTTCATCTAACTTTTCAATATCATATTTAGCATCAATCTGATTTCGTTGCGCCTTAAGTTGGACCACACGCTTATCAATATCAGATCGCTTTCCTTTTCCTCCGACAATAACTGTCTTATCTTTTGTTGAAACAATACGTGTCGCACGACCAAGCGCAGTGAGCTCGGTATTTTCAAACTTAAGTCCAACTTCTTCAGAAATTACTTTCGCACCAACTGTTGTCGCAATGTCCTGGAGCATATCCTTCTTTCGATCGCCATATCCTGGTGCCTTGATTGCAAGAACATTAAATCCCCCACGCAATTTGTTTAGCACAAACGTTGAAAGTGCTTCACCATCAATGTCTTCTGCAATGATGACAAGTTCTTTTGCACCAGACTGTGCGATCTTTTCAAGTACCGGGAGGATTTCTTTTATGAGAGAAATCTTTTTGTCTGTAACAAGGATAGGAACGTCTTTATATTCTGCCTCCATGCGCTCGGTGTTCGTGATCATGTACGCAGAAATGAAACCCTTATCAAATTCCATTCCCTCTACTACTTCTGAGGTAAATCCAATAGACTGACCTTCTTCAACAGTAACCACACCATCCTTTCCTACCTTATCAATCGTGTCAGCAATAATGCGACCCAAGTCTTCTGACTCGGCTGAAATAGTTGCTACTTGTCGAATTTCCTCTTTTGACTTAATTGGCTTTGCAATTGATTTAAGTGCATCAACCACATCTGCAGCGGCGCGTTCAATTCCCGCCTTAATACCCATGGCATTAACCCCCATAGTTGTATGCTTCATGCCCTCTGAGATGATGGCGTGTGTAAGCACTACTGAGGTTGTAGTACCGTCTCCAGCAGCATCATTGGTTTTTGTTGCAACTTCTTTGATGATCTCAGCTCCCATATTTTCGAACTTGTCTTTAAGGACAATTTCTTTTGCAATAGACACACCATCATTTGTTACTGTTGGACTACCGTATCCCTTATCTAAGACCACATTTCGTCCTCTCGGACCAATAGTAATTTTTACCGCGTGTGCAACTGTGTCCACCCCTCGCTTGAGTGCCTTACGTGCATCTTCGTTATAGAGAATTGTTTTTGCCATAGATGATTATTTCAGTTATTTGATTACCGCCAAAATTGCGCTTTCTGTCACTAGATAATATTCATCACCTTCGTGTTTAATTTTTGTGCCCCACTCAAAAAGGACACTGTCCCCGGCTTGCACCTCAGGTGGCACAAGTTTGCCGTCATCGTATTTACCCTTACCAACAGCAACAACCGTACCTTGTTTTGCGCCACGGTCTTCAGACGCACCATCCGGAATGATGATTCCTGATGCAGTCTTTCTGTTTTCTCCTGGAGCAAGTTCACGGATGAGTACCCGGTCTTGCAGCGGCTGGATACCTATCTTTGATCCTTTTTGTTTGTTGTCTTTCATGTGTACAGAATAATTTACACCAACCAGTAACGCCCAGTTGGTAGGCTAATAATCGCGGCAGTATTCTACCTATTTCCACCTTTTGGTGTCAACGCACCGAAAACTATACTTCTTTGTCTAGTTTTGCTGATGCTTCAGCGCCTGAAACTGGCTTGCTGACAACAAAGAGTCGTACGATGATTGCAGCGAGTACCCAGTATGCAAACATCGCCAAAAGTGTTGACCACTCAAAGACACTTCCTTCAATGAGACGGCTCTGTCTAAACACAGTTAGGAATGGAACAACGAACGGATATGAAAGTGTGTAAATAAATTCAGTAAACCCTGCTCCTGGATTTGCACCAAGAAGACGCAGCGCGAACCTAAACGCTAACAACACTTCAATCACATAGAGTATGTACCAAACGATCTGTGCACCTTTGTATAATGGCTTGCTCTTATTTACATCTACGTAGTCCATAGTATTTTATTTATTTTATAATTACGGCTTCACTGAAACAGTAAACCTAAACGAATAATCTGATGTTTGCGGATCAAAACCACTGACACTTTCCGGAGATACTGCTGAAAGTGTAATAACATCACCTGATACGGTTTCTGCTTCACCGAGCGTGAACTCTACTGTAGTTGTATCACGTGCAGAGGTTACCGTCGCCTTGACCCGTACAGTACCCATCTGAATACATTGCACATCAATTGGACAACGACTATCTTCAACAATTTCTATAGGTTCTACTTTTATCCCATATGCGGATACACCTACTCCTACACTCGTATCGATTACCATGCTTTTAGTACCCGTTGCTGCAGTATTTTCTCCTTCAATAACATCCTCTGGTCCTCGCTGCGGAATAACATCCGGTGGACCATACTTACTATTGTTATACGCACGGACTGATAACACTATAATTAGTAGCACCACCACAACCACCCCGACAAGTATCTGAATACGTCTTTTGTTTTGATTGTAAGGCATATAAAAAATATACCACTCTTCTTGATAGAAAAAAGACCCGGGTGCTATACCGGGTCAAATCTATATACACACTCAAGCACCAACCTGTCCTGTGGGAATTCCAAGTTTTTTCTTCTTTTCCTCCCACTCAGCGATCTCACGCTTGTTTTCAGTTTTAAGTGGTTGCCCACTATTCATCGCTTCAATCTCGAGCCGTGTTAAGTGCATTCCTTCAAGATCATAGTCAATGAATGCCGCTGCCGCAGCTGGAACAATCGACTGAATTAGCTCATACATTGCATTTGCAAAGTCCTGGATCTCCTGCTGTGCATGCGCATCCATTCGAAGACTCAAGAATCGACATATGTTGTGAAGATCACACTTCCAGTACCACTCGGTGTAGACACTGACTGGTAAGGCGATTCGGGCAAGTTCACGGCTAACTCCTTTCTCCATCAATTTATTGTAATCACCGTATAACGCTTCTGCACGAGCGAGATAGTCGAGATATTCTTGTGCTGTTCCAACATCAATTGTTTCATCACCCCCTTGCTTATTGGTTGTGCTTTGCTCTCGCACACCGTCTATTCCAGGCCGATAGAAACGATCCTTGACGACACTGTAACGCGCAGAATACTCGTTGACATTTGCTGTTCGATGTCGAATCCATTGCCGTGCAACAAATATCGGCATGACACAGTGGAACTTAAATTCCACCATTTCAAATGGAGTGGTATGTCGATGTCGTGCAAGATATCGAATGAGACCAATATCTTCTGTGACTTGCTTTGTTCCTTCCCCGTAACTGACGCGAGCTGCTTGCACAATTGCAAAATCAGCAAATTTACCTACTGGAACAAGACGAGGCATGACGTCACATAACGCAATCATGCCGTGCTCGTGGACTTTAATTTCCCAACGACCAGCTCCACCCATCACATCTTGAAGTGGTGTTTCTGGTTTGATCCGATTGATCGCACTTACTGTTCTAGCACTCATAAAACCTCCCATGAAAAAGATAAAGAACCTGTTAGTCGGCAATCTAGCAACTTACCGAGGCATTGTCGAACCCTAGTCTCTAAAGCCTGAAGCTTCTTCCGAGGTGGCTTTATATCCACCATTACCTGCATTCCCGAGTGACTCTTGTTCTTTCCAGGTTACCGATTCAAACTTAACAATCATTCCTTGAGCTAACCGCTCTCCTTTTGCAACTTCAATTGACTTGTCAGTGAAGTTATAGAGTTCAATTAACACCTCATCTTTATCTCCACAATAGAACGGATCAACAACCCCAACACCGTTTGCTGACATGAGTCCTTTTTTCCACGGAGTGCTGCTGCGGACAAAAACCAAAAGCGCATACCCATGAGGGATTGCAAGCGCAAAATTCACTGGCATTAATTTTATTTCACCAGGAGCTATAGTTGCTGCTTCTCTACAAAAAAGATCAAAGCATGCTGCACCAGGTTTATATTGTGGAAGTGGTACTGACTGATCAAACCGCTTAATTGGAAGCTCCATGTGAGAGGTCATTTACGATTTGAACTCGTCGTTCAATAATTTCGATGATGACGTCCATAAATGCATCAACTTCTCCTTCATCAACGCTTGTAAACACCTCTTCTTTCATCTCCTTAATAGTTTTTGGGTTAAGCAAAAGCGCAGGGTGCTCAATGAGGGACAATAATAGTTTCTTCTTCTCTTCCATAAAATATGTTGTGGGGTTACGCAGCAATACCCTGCATAAGACCCTGTGTGAAGGCAGACTGAGTACCCTTCTCTAGGTCGGTAACCTCCACACTAACACCATGCTGTAATGAATCAAGTACCTCTGTTGATACAGCACTAAATTGCTCAGCACCTTTGGTCAATGCTTCTTCGGCGGAAGTTATGAGATACCCACCTAATTTTTCATGTGCTTTCCTAAGAACAACACCAGAAACATCAGCAAACTCATCGATTACCTGCTTAGTCTGTTCAATTACTACTGACTTTCCCTCTATCGTTTCTGCATACCGTATTTTGTTCGCAAGATCCGCTCCTTGCTTATGAAATAGCTCCGCAAATGCTGGACCACCCTCTACCAACACTCTTGCCTTTTCCAACCTCTGCTCGACTTCCAAACCGACATTTTCGTATGACATGGTGATTATAAATTGCGGATTAATATATCCGTTATCATACAATGTTTTTAGTTCTGCAACTATGTAAAAAGTAACAAAACATAACTCTATTGAGGTCGCAAGAGCACGCGGAGGAAAAGATGCCGGAAATCAGAACGTACCCAGTAATCTCTCTGCTTCAGTAAGGTCTTGAGGTGAATTGACCTTAATCCATTTATCGGTTTCAAGTACTTTAACTTTTGTTCCGGTGTCTGTGATGAACTTAAAAAACGTGTGCGGTAGTCCCCACTCTTGTTTATTGTGCAGTTGAACAGGGTCAGTTTTAAATATTTCCTTTTTAAATTTATACAGGCAAATATCAAGAAGAATTTCACCAAATTCTCCATTGTCATCAAATCGCACATCCTGTAAATACCCTTGAGCATCAGCAACCACATCGAGCGTTGTCGGAAAACTCTGCGCTCGTGTTACCGTCATCGCCCAAGGGTATTCTATGACTTTTTTATTGATTCTTCGGAGTACACATCATCTCCCATAAGGGAAATGAATTCTTCACCAAGAACTGGCTCAGCTTTCCACAATGCATGTGCCGTACCGTGTGGCTCTCCTTGGTCTACGTAGGTAATTTTTCTGCCATTATATTCCGAACTAAAAAAGTCGCGTATCACTTCTTTCTTGTGGTGAACAATCAATACCACCTCATCAATTTCTTTTGGCAACCGGTCAATCTTATGTTGGAGAAGATTTTTTCCACTGAGTGAGAGCATTGGTTTTGGAATTTCTTTTGAGAGATCACCCATACGTGTTCCCTTCCCTCCGGCTAAAATGACTGCTTGCATGTGTATTTCTATGTAAAGAACAATCTTAACAGCAACACTTCTTTTACCAAAACAAAAGGACCAGTACTGGTCCTTTTGTTATTTCTTTGCGCGGGCGACCGGACTTGAACCGGCAGCCTCTCCCGTGACAGGGGAGTGCTCTAACCAAATTGAGCTACGCCCGCATATGCTTTCGCCGATACACTTTAACACGCTAGTACTTGAAATCAAGGGACAAGAGAGGCGCCTCCGAAAAGGCGCCTCGTAGTGCAAGGTTAAAGTAGTACTTCAACCTTCCCTTCATCTGGACCGTTTGAGCAGTCCCGCTGGTCCAATTACTAATGACTCTCCTTCATCTTCCTCGTCAAGGTTCTCAAGAGACCTGAGAACATTGTGCGAAAGAGGCCTGTCGTCTTCGTCTTCGTCAGGCATGTGATTACCAAGACCGAAAACGTAGTCGGCAGAAACTTCAGTAGAAACTGAAGAATCGTCATCAGAAACAAACAAACTGTTACTGCGGATTGACCTATCCATGGTCAAACCTCCCAAAATGAACTCCTGGCAAAAGAAGTGATGGTACGTGTTGCCAGGCATAGCACGTCCTCAGTAATGCTATGCCTGTTGTGCACTGCTGTCAATTGTGTCGGAGGCGGGGATCGAACCCGCGACCCCAGGCTTATGAGTCCTGTGCTCTACCAACTGAGCTACCCCGACGCGGAATCTATACTATACCAATTTTGAATAACTGTAAAAAATGTGCCTGGAACTTTCGTTCCAGGCACATACGCCTGTCGTCTTTATAAGAGTTTGAGGAACGGAGGAAACCTCCGACGAAAAGGTACCTCAACGTTTGAGGGGTCTCTTATTTCACTCTCGTATCCCTTAGAGACACATAAAAGCAAAACGACTCATCAAAAAAGAGTATGTGACGTAACACTCTCTACCCTACCCCTCACAGCTTCAAAACTCACTAATCTATTATACCACGAAACTAGAATAAATGCAAATTTTTGTAGCGGGACCTGGAATTGCACCAGGGGTCTCAAGGTTATGAGCCTTGCGAGATACTGCTTCTCCACCCCGCTTAGGAACGATGGTACCTTAAAAAAAATACCTACGCAAGCGAAGTGTGCGTTTAGATTTTATATATATTTGAAATCTTTAAAAACTCTCTCGTATAAGCGCATCACACGAAGCGCCTCTCGTTGCGTTAATATGAATGCATCTCCTTGATGCGCGATTGCATTTCTAACCTTATGCGCCTCCCATGCATCGTTTAAGCTTGGCATATCTGATGCTTCAACTTTTTTAAGTTTCTCTCCAATTGATTCTCCACGATATCCACTCATATCCAAAAGTTCGTCAAGAATTATGTCAGCTTCAAGAATTGCCACTTTCCATCCTTCTGGGTTATCCCCTGCCATTCTTTCTTTAAGAACCTCCCACCTACTCTTCGGCGCAGCTGCTGCGGTTTCCGCCGGAGTCATTGGTTTTGTGTTACGCTTTGCTTTTGCTTTATTTTCCAACCTTGATGTCGCGCGCTTAAATTTAATAATGAAAAATACAAGTACGAGAGTGAGGACATACATCAGAGTTCCAATTACATAATAGACACTCGTTACCACTCTAAAAAATGGTGAGGTTGTAAGGATTCGAGAGAAGTTTTGCCATGTTGGGTCAGCAATAAAGCGACGGACTGGATTGTACCCTTCGATTGTTTCTGTTTCCCTCGAATAGACATACTCATCAATAATACCGTCGCCATCAATATCAACCCCGACCGTACTTAAACCACTATTAACTGAATCTCCTTCATTACTCCCTGCAGCAGGACTGTTGTTTGCAAAAAAACCTGCTCCATACATTAATAGTCGGTAGAGAACATACATACCAAAAAGAATTCCCAAAATTAGGTGAAGTACGTTCGTCTCTTTTTTGGGTTTTTTCTCTTCTTTTTTTTCTTCTGCCATATAGCTAGTTTCTCGCTCGCTCAAATGTTTCTCCTACATCAAATAGTATATCCTCTCTGAAGTGAGATGCCATGAATTGAATACCCACAGGTAACCGATTTCCCTCTCGTTCGACAAATCCTGACGGTACTGAAATTGCTGGTACTCGAGTTAAGTTAGCTGAGACAGTGAAGATATCAGCAAGATACATTGCGAGTGGGTCTGCAGTTTTTTCTCCAATTTTAAACGCGGGAGTTGGGGATGTTGGTGTAACAATTGCATCAATTCCCTCAAATACTTTACTAAAATCATCTGTCATCATCTTCTGCACTTCCTGTGCTTTGCCATAATAGGCATCATAGTATCCAGCTGAAAGCACATAGGTTCCTAGAAATATTCTCCTCTTAACTTCTTTTCCAAATCCAGCTGCGCGAGTTTTAAAGTATGAGTCAGTTACGTTAGAACCAGGAACATGTAGTCCGTATTTCACCCCATCAAATCGAGCAAGGTTCGATGATGCTTCAGCAGGCTGCAATACATAGTAGACCGCAAGTGCATATTCAAGACTTGGGATTGATATGTCTTTAATTTTGTACCCTGCTTTTTCAAGTACAGCGAGTGAGTCTTTAAAATTTTGCAGCACATCAGGATCTACTCCTTTCTCAAGTAGTGAGAAAGGTACTCCAAGCACCTTATGTTTTGTTGTTGGGATTGTTTCCGGAACATGAGTTGTTGAATCCATCGGGTCAACACCAGATATTGCTTCAAATAAAATTTTTGCATCACTCACACTTCGAGTAAGCGGCCCAATTTGATCGAGTGATGACGCCATAGCAATCAAGCCGTGACGTGACACACGTCCGTACGTTGGTTTCATTCCAACAAGTCCACAGAGACTTGCTGGCTGCCTGATTGATCCTCCTGTGTCAGACCCAAGCGCTGCAAAGGCACCCCCCATCGCAACTGACGCAGCACTTCCTCCTGATGACCCCCCAGGGACACGAGTAACATCGTATGGATTTTTAACAGGACCATATGCCGATGTTTCATTTGATCCTCCCATGGCAAACTCATCCATGTTTGTTCTTCCTATATATACAACTCCTGCTGAATCAAGTTTTTCTATGATTGTTGCATCGTATGATGCTTCATAATTTTCAAGAATCTTCGATGCAGCACTTACCTTCCTTCCTTTGATTAAAATATTATCTTTTATGGCGAGTGGAATTCCACAGAGAACCTGTGCGTCTCCAGAATCAATTTGTTTCTGTGCCTTTGCAACTTGTTCGTCAATATCACTGAATAGTTCTAGGTATGCGTTAATTTCAGCGTTTTTTTCCTGTGCTTTTGTACGAAAAGCATCTACCAACTCTTTAACAGAAATTTCTTTTTGCATGAGTAGTTCATGCGCTTCGATGATGGAAAGTGTTGAGAAATCGCGTGTCATATAAATTTAAAACATGTGCTGAACCCGAATATGTGACCCATCACTATCCGGTGCGGCTTTAACTAACGCATCAGTGTTTGTTCCAGGTTCCCGTGGATTAGTATCAGGTCGTAACACATTTACTGCTTTTGGATACGAGGTACTGTTTGAAACGGTACTTATTCCAGCAACATCTGATACCTGGGCAATGTAGCCTAAAATACCGTCTATTTCAGAGCGCAATGCCTCAATTTCATCACTCGTCACGTGAATCCTTGAAAGCGTAGAAAGCTTTTCTATATCCTCTCGAGAAATCATATCCGTACTATAACATATTGAATAATTCTGATTCTGTAATCACTTTGACGCCTAATTCTTCAGCTTTTTCGAGTTTTGAACCAGCAGAATCCCCTGCTACTACATAGTCCGTCTTTGCTGATACAGAACCAGACACCTCTCCTCCAGCATTTCTAATTACCTTTTGGATCTCTGGACGAGGTCGTGACATGGTGCCTGTAATCACAAATATTTTACCTGTAAGTGCCCCGCCAACTGCCTGCAGTTTTTTTGCAGTCTCATACTCAGAGTTTTTAATGACTAACTGCTTTGAAAGCTTTTGTACCAAATGTGCATGTCGCTCATCATTCCTCCATGAAATGAGTGCCTCCGCCATAATGTCACCGAACCCATCAATTGCATCAAGCTTTTCTTTTGGAGCTTTAAAAACATCTTCAAGTGTCTTAAATTGTTGAGCCAAAAGGAGTGCGCTTTCCTCTCCAATATGCGGCATCGAGAGCCCCACAAGCACGCGGTGTAATTCTGTATTTCGTGCTAACTCAATTGCATCGATAACATTCTGGGCAGATTTTTCTGCAAATCGAGGCATGGAAAGTACATCTCCCTTCTTCAACATAAATAAGTCAGCAGCGTCATCAATTAATTCATTTTCAAGTAGCGCGTCAATAATTTTCTTTCCAAGTCCGTCGATATTGAGTGCTTGTCTTGAAACAAAATGATGCAACCGACGTTTGCGCTGATCAAACGAGTCAGAGACCACACACCTCCACGCAGCTTGCCCCGGAATTCGCTCGATGCTTCCATCACCCCCACATCCATCCACTCTTTTTGGAAATGTGTACTTTTTTTCTTTCCCAGTACGCATCTCAGTTACTACCTGTTTTACCTTGGGAATAACATCTCCTGCTTTCTCGAGTATTACCGTGTCTCCAATTCGGACATCCAATCTTTGTATCTCATCTTCATTATGTAGTGTTGCTCTTGAGACCGTTGTGCCAGCCACAAGGACAGGGCGAAGGATTGCAACAGGTGTAATGACACCCGTGCGCCCAACCTGAAGCTGGATGTCCTCAACGACAGTTGTCACTTGCTCTGCAGGAAATTTAAACGCAATGGCAAACCGAGGCGCCTTACCTGTGTATCCAATAGCTTCCTGGAAGAGTTTTTCATTTACCTTAACCACCACCCCATCAATCTGGAAATCTAGGGAATCTTTTTTCTTTTGCCATTCTGCCCAATATGTAAGCACACCATCAATATCCTTAACGTGCCGACGATCTCGGTTTACCTTGAAACCCAATTCTTCTAAGAATGACAGTTCCTTCTCTTGAGTATCTGGGAGTAGTTTTCCTTCAACTTCGCCAATGTCGTAAATGAATGTATCAAGCGGCCGTGCAGCTGCAATCTTAGGATCCAATTGTCTAATCGATCCTGCCGCAGCATTACGCGGGTTAGCAAACAACATCTCACCTGCTTTTTCTCGCTCTTTGTTTAGTTTAGCCAGTCCTTTTCGAGTCACCCACACTTCACCTTCGACAATAATTGAAACAGGTTTTCGAAGTTTAATCGGTACGGAATTAATCGTGCGCACATTATGTGTCACATCTTCTCCAATTACACCGTTACCACGTGTTGCTGCGGTTTTTAGATATCCATCAACATATTCAAGAACAATCTTCAAGCCATCAATTTTGAGTTCACAAACATATGTTGGGATATCAGGAGTATCTTTTGAAAGACGATTGTCTCGTTTTGCTTCACGAATAAACCTCACCTGTCGCTCGTGAAATTCACGCATGTCGCTTTCGGTGAAGGCATCGTTAAATGACCACTGAGTCACTTTATGTGGAACCTTTTTGAACTCAGGAAGAGGCTCACCTGCTACTCGCTGAGTTGGAGAATCAGGGGTTACAAGATCAGGATATTGAGCCTCTAGGGTGGCTAGCTCGTCTTTGAGTGAGTCCAGGGCCTCGGCAGCAATAGTCTCCTTATCGAGCACGTGGTACTCGTAGCGATACTTGTCAATCGTCTCCCGGAGCTTTGCTATACGTGTTTCTGCCTCGCTTCGCTTCATTTACACAGCCTACCACGAGCTAGTCTCGTGTGCATGAGTTAAGGCTATTAATAACGGCATCAAGGCCATTATTGAAATTTGCCGCCTGATAGTTGTGAATGTTTGTTGGGGTACTTACTACACGATTCATAAATGCTGGACATGATTCATTGAAGCTAAACTCGTTACGCTCATTTGAATCGAGGCGAGTCCTATCTTTCCAACATCCTTCATCAAATCCTTCAGTACATTGGTTAATTGGACTGTTCCAATCATCGTCACAGCGCCTGTAGTCGCTACCTGATATACCTACAGTAAACAACTCAACTGGACCATTTGCTCCACCTGCCTTTAGTCTTGTTGCTTCAGTAATTACACTTTCAAGTGGACCTCGTGTTCCCAGGTTAGCAAGAGGGTTATGTGCAATTTCATGGTGGAAGTTGTTATTACCATCAATGATTGAGTCAGGCGCACCGTCAGTAAACAAGACCACGATATCTTTTGAGTTTGGTCGATTTAACCGTTCAGCAGACGCATATGAGGCAAGGGTGATTTTTCTATCTAATTCGTTTGTATCTACCTCATCATTAAATTCATTGAGTGCATAGCGAAATCCAAGTGGAATATTTGTGTCGTCGTCACTTGGAAAATATGTGTCCCATGAGTCATCAATGCTTGTCCCACGGTTTGTATCCCCTGCAATTTTAATTGAATCGATTGCTGTTGCTAACTCTGTATAATTATCAGTTAGTCGAACAGGAATATGAGCAAGGCCTCGAAACACAATCAGCCCTATTCTGTTTCCAGAATCACTCAGTAACTCTTGGGCAAAGTCTTTTAGATTTCTCTTAAGTCCAGGTATTTGCTCAGGAAGAATACTTCCGGACCCATCAACAACAAGAAAGATGTCAACATCTTCAAAACAGCTTTTTGGTTTATATGTAACCTTTATCGCTCGCTCAACTCGGTTACCTGTTGTAATACCCGTATTCCTTCCACGTGAAGTCAGTGTGGATAATCCCTCACCACCAAATTGCTTAATGAGTACAATCTCAATTTCAGGCACATTATTACTTGTTCCACTAACTAGTTTTGCAGGAGCAAAAATATATTTCGTATACCGTAGGCTTGGGTCAGCATTATCATCACAATCAGCATCCTCTGGGCAACGTACTTCAGTTATAGAAATCACACGATATTTAATACCGTGACAATCTACTTCGGTTATTCCTGGATGAATATTTCCTTGATCATCATTAAAACGGATACACTCAACACCACTATCAGCTGCATAAAACGCTGACTGAGAGTCTCGTCCGATTCCTGAGATGCTAATCTGCCTGGTTGAGAAACCGAGGATGGCTACAGCAACAGACATCAAGAACCCCATGATTAATACGCTAAAGAGAAGCGTAAACCCATCATTGGTATGTTTCGTGGTAAATACACTCATGTTATTTCCAGTTCAATAAGCTTTTGTAAAACTTAAACTCTCGCTCAGCCATAGAACCAGTCTTCCATTTGAGTGAAACGGTAATCTGGATTTCCTGTTCACTAATTCTCTTGACAGATAACTGTCGTTTAAAGATGGTTATGTTGTTACCAGTACTTACGTTCGTGTATTTTCCTGCACTCGTCTGATACAACCTTCCGTCAACCGGGCAACCCGCTGTACCGACAAGCTTAAGCTGGCGTGAGTTTGTTGTAATATCTGTACAGAAAACTGACTCACTATTCACGGCCGCGTCCGTTGCAATAATTCCCGTAAGCCAATGATTGCCTGACTTAAAGTTTGAGTCACGAATATTTTGAACAATTTCCATTGCTTCGTCTGCCAAGAAGAAACCAACAACTTGGTCACGTGCGTAATATGACGTCTGGAGCGCACGCTGTGCCGAAGACATTGTTGCGACAATAGCAATAGAAATGATAAAGATCGCAACTAATGTCTCAATAAGCGTAAATCCTTTATGTGTGTTTCTCATGGCTATAGTTCTTGTAAGAGACGCTGTGACATAATCGTCTGCATATTAAATTCTGTCTTTGTCTTTGCTTGTGTCTCTGCCCTTCCACGAATATTCATCACCACCATCGGCTGATCATTGATTGATCCACCTGTATCTAACGGATAAATTGTAAATGTGAGGGACTCAATATCAATTTCACTTGACGTGATTGGTTGAGCTATCCCAGCTGGTCCAACACTTTGAGTGATTGTTCCAATTCCATTAGTCTCACTTAATGCAAAAATGTTTTCTACGCCTATATCTGATGTGAATTTAAGTGTATCAAATGGTGCCGAATCTCCTGTTTGGTGGGTATAGTTTGTCCCTACTCGCACTTCTCTCGCCATACCTTCAAGTGCTGTATACATATTTGTCATTACAGAATTTAAAGATTGTGCCTTTTGGTTTGCATCAATGATTGAGAGTACCGATGATGCCCCCGCTGTGATCACAATTGCAAACACAGCAAGAGAGACAAGAATCTCTACGAGCGTAAAACCTGAATTTTTTGTACGAATATTCATATGTCTATTAATTATGGGCATACACAACCATCAGCCACCGATATCTGTCCAGCATTTGTAACTTCAATTTGCTTAACTCTACTATTTGCTGACTGTAAGCAAATATTGGCTTTTTTATAATCTGTAGCACCTGATCGAATTACTGCCGCCGGATCTGGCCTGAGGAATGTAATATCCAAATTCCCTGCTATATTCGCATATGCACCACCCACGGTTAAAGTACCGCATTTTTTTGAAATAGTATTTCCGGTTGGAAGTGTATACACACGGACAGTTACATCAAGCGGATTGGCCGCGTTAAAGGTCTTACTTGCATCTTCATCTGCAAATACTCGATACGAAGAATTATTTGCGATATTAAAGCCATACCCCTGATTGAACTGAGTAGCAGTGCTGCCTGACCCGCTACTTCGTACTCCGAGACCAAAAGACTGTACTTCACGGATTGACAATGCAACCTCGTAGACAAGATTTGTTAACGTAACATTATTTCCAAACCGTCTGTAGTTTGCAACTAGCAGTGCGGTCATAATTGAGAAAATTGAAAGCACGATAAGTAGCTCTACCAAGCTGAAACCTAATTTTCGCAACACTTTCTGTTTCAGTGACGGAGTGACCATATATCTATATTGTAAACAATCTTTCGAAAACACCTAGGATCTCGCCCACTGAAATTCCCCCGATCCATGCGATCCATAGTCCAATAATCAAAAATGGTGCAAATGGCAACTCACTCTTCATGTTCAACCCCAACTTTCCTGTGATTTTTGTAAGAATCATGAGAAGTATTCCGACAATAGCCCCCAACCAAAACGCCATAAGAATTGCCGCAATACCCAAAGAAAAACCTAGGTACCATCCAATTCCAATTGCTAGTTTTGCATCACCAAATCCCATCCACTTTCCTTTTGAAATAAACCACAAGAATGCAAACGGAAACGCCAATGCAAATCCTGCAAGGAATATAGAAAGGAGTCCTTCTCCACTTGGAGTTGGCAAACTAGCAATCGCCATACCGATCGCAATCGCAGCAAATAATCCTGAGAATGTGTCAGGAATAATCGTGTGTTTAATATCGTATGCAATGATACCTAAGAGAATGGTATGTATTAAAAATGTTCCAAGTAACCACGCAGCAAATATTAATCCTGAATCAAAAAGCATTTGTTTTCCAACTAAATACACGACCAACGCAATACAACCGTTTGCAATCTCAATTATTGGATACTGCCATGAGATCTTTGATCTACAGGTACGACATCGTGCACCTAATGCTAGGAAGCTAATTACAGGAACAAGTTCATACGGCTCAAGCGTACGTGCGCAAGTCCCGCACATGGATCTACCACCCAGCGTAAGACCTGTGTTAAATCGATACAGAACAACATTAAGAAAGCTTCCGATTGAAGCACCGAATGCAAAGACGAAAAACAGAATAAATAAATCCATGGATAGATTAACGGCTTATATAGTACGGGTACAAGTACGTATCAGCAGGAGTACTTGCTGAACAGGCAACATTTCCAACTCGAATTGGGTTATTTTGTTCCAAATGCACCACAAGACAATAGCTCTTACATGGAATAGTTGAGCCGTTACAAAACGATCGAGATGCGAGTGAGCCGTATCCAGTGTACACATACTGATTACCAGTCTGTGGGTCACGTGGAATTGCAGTCATAAGCCCAGTACTAAGTAGACTATTTGTCACACTATAAATAGACGTAGGGTACGTCTGACTTCCCATTGTTGACTGCTCAAAATATCCTTCAAGTGCAATACGAATCTGGGTTGCATCAGATATTCTCCGTGCATCTCTCGCCTTGGCACGTGAACTACTCGAAGAGAAAAGAAGTATTGTTGTTAAAATACCAATGATTGCCACTGCAATCATTACCTCAATAAGAGTAAACGCCTTAGCTGATGTTTTTTTCGAAACTTCCATGTATTTGATTATATCCCTAGATCATCCAAACAAAAAACCCGCACATGCGGGTTTTTTTAGTTAAAAACTAAACTATTAGCACTTGTAGTCTGTGGCACTCATTGCGTACGGATCAGCAGCGTTAGGTGAAGATGATGCTGTACCAGTTGAGTCAACACAATACCAACCTTGTCCTGCTGGTAATTCAGCCTTTACACCATATGCAGTTGAGCTAGCGTAACAAGAAACTGTTGTTCCTGTTGGAAGTGATGTTCCGAGAATTAGAGGGTTCACAGCAGCGTCCGCAAACATTCCTCCTGTACATACTGCAACTGTTGCTCCATAACCACCGTTTGAATCATAATACACTTCTGCAGCACTTCGTAGGTTATTTAATTGTGCCTTAACCTTTGTTGCGTTAGCACGTGCACGGGCCGTATTAAGGCTCGCAAGCACTACTGCTGAGAGAATTCCGATGATCGCAATGACCACGAGGAGTTCAATGAGGGTAAAGCCTTTCTTGAATGATTTCATTAAAACTTTTTAATTTATTTATAACGCCCGTTTTCGGTATGAAAACGTTGTATCTTTATTATATAGAGCCATTGGTTGGCCGTCTTTATACCATGTGGATAAGTATAGAGACTCCTGGGGATCACGCGGACTAGATAGTACCTGCAATGTTGTAGATTGGCACGAGCACTGAGGCAAGGAGAATCGCGACACCAACACCCAAAACCACGATCATTACTGGCTCAATAAGTCCAATAAGTGTATCGATTGCTCCAACCACTTCTCGCTGATAGAACCGAGCGAGAGTCTTTAGGATCACACCAAGCTGTCCAGTCTCCTCTCCAACTTTCATCATTTGAATCAGAATACCTGGCATCTCAGGGTACCGTGCAAACACATCAGAAACAGCACTACCAGCTCTTACACTAATAATGGCATCTTCAAGAATTCCTTTGTACACCTTATTTCCAACAATATCTGAAGTAATTTCAAGTGTACGTATCATGGGGATTCCCGAGAGAATCATAACGTTCATGTTGTCAGCAATACGCGAGAGAAACAGTTTTTTATAAAGATCTCCCACATACGGAACTTTTAATTTAAACTCATCAAGTTCAGCTCTTCCTTGATCGGTCCTAAGAAAACGAACAGCAAAGAATCCAGCAATAATTGCACCGATACCCAAGAAGGGCCAGTATGCGACCATAAAGTTACTAATACCCATGATGATCTTGGTATAGATTGGGATTTCCTGTCCTGATTCCTCAATAATAAGACTAATTTTTGGAATAACCATCGTAAACATCAAAATCATTACAGCGATGAATGTTGCGACAATGAATGCAGGATAAATGAGGGCATTTGTTGTCTTAGAGGTAACTTCATAAGACCGCTCTAAGTAATCAGCAAGATACACCAGGGTTTCAGAGAGCTTTCCTGACTCTTCACCAGCCTTAATCATGTTTACATAAAACGCACTAAATACCTTTGGGTGTTTTGCAAGTGCAGCAGAAATTGGACTACCCCCTTGGATATCATCAGCAACCTGAGTCAAAATTACACGGAGCTGCTGGTTTTCATTTTCAGCACCGAGGAGCCTAAACACACGAAGCGCAGACACCTGGGATTCGAACAAGATAGACATTTGTCGTGACAAGATCACAACCTCTTTTGTACTAATTCGAGAAAAAAAAGAAATATTTTTTCGCAGTAATCCTTGAGACGCTTCTTCAGCTGAACGGATATCAGTAATAATTAAATTCTTTCGCTGGAGAGAAGTAATTGCAATATCTACATTCGCAGCATCAATCGTACCCTCTGCGGCACGTCCATCTTTATCTAATGCTTTGTAGGTAAATATCATACTTAAAAAATATTACAACATCTTATCAAGTACCTTTGGGTTAGCTGAGTGTGCATACGCATTCTCAATACTAATTTCACCCTGTCGAACAAGTTCAACCAAGGACCGGTTGAGGTCAATCATTCCCTGCTGTGCACTTGTTTCAATGACTGTATTTAATTCATGTGTTCGCTTTTCACGAATCAAGTTAGAAACAGCACTGTTGTTAATCAAAAGTTCATATGCAGGTACTAGTCCTCCACTGATTCGTGGAATGAGACGTTGTGAAAAAATACCAGTCATACTTGCTGCAAGCTGCAAGCGGATCTGCCCCTGTTGCTCTGCTGGAAACACGTCGATGATACGGTCAATTGTCTGGGCGGCGGTATTTGTGTGGAGTGTTGAAAATACCAAGTGACCAGTCTCAGCAGCAGTTACCGCCATAGAAATAGTCTCAAGGTCTCGCATTTCTCCGACCAAGAGCACGTTCACGTCTTGGCGGAGTGCGTGCTTAAGTGCTCCTCCGAAATCTTTTGTATCAATTCCAACTTCACGTTGGTCAATAACTGACTTCTTTGGAGAGAAGATATACTCGATTGGATCTTCGATGGTGATAATATGCTCCATTCGATCTTGGTTGATGATCTCAATCAACGCAGCAAGTGTTGTTGATTTTCCTTGTCCTACAGGACCTACACAGAGGAAGAACCCTTGTTCACGCTTGGTAAAACTCTCCAAAAGTGATGGTAGGCGCAATTCATCGAGCGTCTTGATTCTTCCTGGGATAAGTCGAAGTGCGATACTAATTCTCCCTTGTGCAACGAATCCATTTCCGCGGAAACGACCCATGTCTCCATATGAGTATGAGAAGTCAATTTCTTTCTCCTTCATGAATTCCTGTTTATATTCAGGTGTCATGATTATGTCTGTGATCGCAAGCATATGATCACGAGTAATAACAGGAGCCTGAAGGATAGGTACCAAGAAACCAGAGACACGCATCATTGGCTGTCTTCCTTCTGCAAGGTGTAGATCTGACGCAGCTTCTTTAATAACAAGCTGGACCAATGTTTCAAAAACTTTTTTGGCTTCTCCTGTTGCTTGTGTTTGTGGTTCTTGGATTGTGTTCATGACAATGTACTAAATATCTTTATACTAAAACGGATCAGAGAATATTTTCTTTCCCGCAAGGACTTCCCTCATTTTTGTAACCACTTCTGATGGAATCGTGACTGCTTTGATAATATATCCATCAATATTATTCTCTGTTGCTGCCTTCATATCAGTTGCGTCTGACTGGTTCGTAAGCATGATCACCTTTGCACGAGGGGCAAGTTGTTGCTTACGAATTTCTTTCACAAGTGTAATACCATCCATTCCTGGCATGATAATGTCAACTAAGATCACATCTGGAACATATCCTGACTTAAGTTTTTCTAGCGCCTCTACTCCACCTTGAGCTGACTCAACAAGATAACCACTGTGGTCAAGCTTTCGTGCATACATGTTCAATAAGAACCTGTCGTCGTCTATGATGAGAATTTTTTGTTTTTGTTGATCCATAACAAGTATGTATTTAGTATACCATCGACGTTACATTCACATCTATATTGCATCCACTTCCGAAAGTGCAAAGAATCCTTCAAGCGCCTTAAGCATTGCATCTTCCCGCATACTCAACATTCCTTGCTTGCGTGCAATGTTCATAATACTTTCTTCAGTTGGGTTTCCTGACAAAATAACCCGCTCAAGCTCACGATCCATTTCAATAACTTCCATCGCAGCCATTCGACCCTTTGTACCTGTTGGACACTCGCTTGAGTGACCCTTTTCGTATACAAATTCAGGTAGCTTGATAGCCGCACGTTGTGTTTCATTAAGTTCTTCAAAATGCTTATTGATACGATCTGTAACCGTACCTTCCACCTTCACTTCTTCTGCACCGTCTTTGCAAATCACAGCACCGAGTCGCTGCGCGATGGCCAACTGAAGTGTTGGTGCGATCAAAAATGGGTCAACTCCCATATCAATAAGACGTGGAATAACACCTGCAGCATTGTTGGTGTGGATCGTTGAAAGCACCAAGTGACCAGTGAGCGCCGCTTGGATGGCAAGCTGCGCAGTTTCTTTATCTCGGATCTCTCCCACAAGGATTACGTCTGGGTCTTGACGAAGTGTTGTACGTAGTCCAGTTGCAAACGTATATCCAATTTCAGGAAACACCTGTGACTGACTCACACCTTCAATGTTATATTCAATCGGGTCTTCAAGAGAAAGTACGTTTTTTGTCTCACGGTCAACTTCCTGGAGCATCGAGTACAGTGTTGTTGTTTTACCAGATCCTGTAGGTCCAGAGATCAAGATAAGTCCGTATGGCTTCTTAATAGCATCTTTAATGATCTTCAAGTTTCGGTCAGTAATATGCAAATCATCAAGGCGCTTCATACCACGTTCGTGGTCAAGAATACGCATAACCACCTTCTCACCGAAATATGTTGGGAATGTTGATACACGAAAGTCCACTTTCTTTCCTTCAATTCGGGCTGAGAAACGTCCGTCTTGTGGTCGGCGTCGTTCATCGAGCTTCATATTGCAAAGGATTTTGATACGGGCAACTACCGCAGACTGCACGTTAATTGGGAGAGATAGACTCGTGTTCAAGATACCATCAACACGGAATCGGACTCGGATCACATCTCTCATTCCTTCAATGTGAACGTCGGATGCAAGTCCTTCTGTTGCATATCGCAAGATTGTTGCCACGATTTTTGTAATCGGTGCATCTTCCTTCATCTGACCACCCGAGCCTTCTTCTTCGGATGCACTTTTTTGTTGCATCACTGCGATGTCTGCTTCGTTTCGAAGTTCAGTATCAAGGTCCGAGAGCGCCTTGGTAACTTCTCCAGAGAGACCTTTATATAACCCAACTACCTTTTGAAAATCGTCATGGGAAATGAGTGTAACGGTAAATGGAAGACTGACGCGCGAGAAAATAAACGTAAGTGCATTACGCGCTTCGATATCATCCGGGTCAACCATTCCAACTTCGATAACACCTTCCTTTTGTGAAAGTGGCACCACTTGGTAGTGCATAGCAGAATCTTCAGGGACATAGTCAAGAATGTCATACGGGACCTCATCAATAACTACATGTCGTGTTGGGATGTTCAATCGCTTAGACTTGTCCTCCAAGCTTTCACCAGGTTTTCCACCCGCCATACTTTTCCTAAGTTTTTCGGTAACACTGACTACGCCAATACCACTTGATGGTAACGGTCCTGAATCTTCACTATTTATACGGATAGTTCTGACCGAGCGGTCTTTTTGAAGATCGTTTTCAGATCCTTGTACTAAAGTATCATCCATGGCGTGTATATATTAACGCGCAGGTGTAGTTCTCGTGCTTGAAGCGCGGATAACGACACTTTGCACACCGGCACCGATTGGTGCGAATGGGTTTGGCCTACCCTTTGGCTCATCTACAATATGGATCGTGCCATCGACCAAGCTTTGGTAGGCAGGATCAGAAAAAAGTGTGTTTGAGAAATTAACGTTCCTAATTTTCTCAAGTTCGATGATTACGTCTTTTCCTACGAAATCATCCCCCAACTCTTCGACAGAAAGTACGGCTGGCTCAGCAACAAAAAACTCAGTGTATGCAAAGAAACCGCCTGCAAATAGAACAATGACACCAACGATAATGACTAGGTTTCTAAACATATTATTGTACTGGTTTTAACCAATAAGTTTTAATGGTCATGCTAAATGTATGGACCGCACTTCCATCAGCACCTGGTGTAAACGAAACGACTGCAGCGTCCGACAAACGAAGATTTACTTCAATATCTTTTAGGAAGTCATTGAAGTCTTCATACGTTGCTTTGATACCAAAACCAATTGTGACAACGTTATATGGAAGTGAAGACGGTGTAGCTCCTCCACTTGATTGTCCGTCATCTACTCGTATTCCTGTTATACCTGAAGCATATTTCTTTGCGATTTGGTCTATTTCAATAATAAGTCGTGTTGAATCGATGTTATCAGGAATCATCCGTTCTAGACGCTGCAAGTCCTCCTTCTTAAATTGATTCAGTTGATCATTCAATTCATCGCGTTTTATCGCAAACTCTTCAGCTTTCTCCAGTGCGACATCGTACTGCTTATTCTGCACCTGTAGCTGTTGGATCGTTGCATATCCAGGTTTGATGTAATAGAAAAAAGCAGCAATAGCAGCGAGGAACAAAAGAATTGGTGTGAGCGCTTTCATTATGGTCGAGTATTTAATGGTTGCCCTCCTCGTGGAGCCGTAGATGTGCCTGATGAAGTTGCTGCAGCTTGTGTCTCAACGGGAGCAGGTTCTACAACTGGGATTTCTACTGCATCTTCAATAACAGAAATCCTATAATTTGCTGCCTCTGGCGTAATAAATGTTCTAAACGCAAAGAGTGCACCACCATTTTCAGAAAGACTTAGGTTAGAAATGAGTGGGGATGTGAAAATATCAGTCTCTGAAATCTTGTCAGCCTGTAGTGCAACCGAGGCAAATGATCGAGCTTCTCCATCCATGACAACTTGAAGCCGTCCACCCTCTTCTTGGAATCTGAAATTCTTCCAGCGAATATTTCTAAGTGTCACATCGCCCAAATCTTCCATAAATGACGAGAGTGCCAAGTGTGCACCAAGCCTGTTTTCTGCAGCATCCATTCGTGCTGCTGTCTTTTTAATATTTTGAACAACTTCACTGCGAATTTGTTCTTGATAGTCAGCTAATTCAGCCTGCTTGTTTACAATCGCTGAATTAAGCATGCGGTTATACATGAATACTCCGGCTGATGCCATGACAGCAACAATAAAGAGCGCTGCACAAATAAGATTAAAGATTCCAGCCGTCGCTTTTTTTTCAAATCTCGTGTCTGTGGCTGACTTGCGAGGAATAAATGATGTCTGCTTAGGATCCATTGCTCCTAAAAGTATATCAGACAATCAAACTAGCAAGAACAATTTAACTGCGCTTGTGGAAATCTTATCCAACTTCTTGAAGACGACGCAGTGCAATACCAACAGCGACAGAAAATTCTGGGCCGGTGATGTTCAACATCTGATCAAGAAACGCTGGTGTTTGAATCTTTGCAAATGGGTTACCAGGGATACAGTTCACCTCAAGACCACTACGAACATCATCGATAAATCCTTTGAGTTTTACACCACCTCCAACTAGATACACCTGAGACAAGTCTTTATTGTGTTTCTTTTGATATGTAAGGATGACACGCTCTGCTTCTGAGAATATATAGTCGAGCATAGTTGAGAAAATGCTTTTCATCACCTCATCTTGACCTTCCCTAGGACTAACTGCTCCGCGCTTTAACAGCTCTGCTTCTTCAACTGTAATACCTAATGCGGATGACAAACCAATCGTGAGGTCTTGTGACCCTCTATTAATAGTATGTGAGTTCCTAATTACCCCTCGCTCAATAATATATAGCTTTGTTGTAGCTGCACCCATATCCAAAATCATTACTGGAGCGGGATCGTTTTCAAGAAGTGCGCGAATTGTGCTGAATATTTCAATCTCAAAGAAAGAACAATCGAGTCCTGCCGCTCGCATAATGTCTTTATATTTTGAAATTGTATCGTTATGAATTGCTACAGTTAGGACGTCAATTTTATTTTTTATTGGGTTTACCTTCATGTCTCCTCCATTAAAATCAGGCTCTCCCTTTACACGAGGTATGACTGACCAATCCAAACTAACCTCGGAAATTGGTACAGGGATATATTTACGTGCCTCAATTGGCACAATTGATTGAAGTTCTTTTTGTGAGACCTCAGGAATTTCAATGACAGAGATCAAACTCGATGCAAACGGTATTGCAAGACCACATGAACTTGCTGTTGCCTTACATTCCCTAAGAAGGTCTTTGAGTGCAGCCCCAAGTTTTTCTGGTGGCAAGTTTGTCGCGCGACCAATTTCTGTCTGTGCGTACGGACCAAGTGAAAGTTCTCCATATGTTTCAAGTACCGCCTTTCCTCCCTCCCGACGAAGTTGAACAACCTTAATAGAAGAAGATCCAATATCTATACCCAACACAGACGCTGGGGCAGATTTACCAAATAATGAAGAAAATAATGCCATTTAAAGAAGTATACCAAAATATTGCCTGTCACACTCAATTTTTGACCAACACAATCACACATCAAATATTTCCTCCCTCCTCAGCATCAATAGCAGCACAATCATTACGCGCTGGAGACATATACATAATAGAGCCACATGCATTCTTGGGAAAACACATCAGAAGTACAGTGCCGCTGGGTATGCAAGCACTATTTTCATACCAAGCTCCTATTATTAGATCTCTCCTAGAGGAACTTCGATGTTTTAATGACCACAACGTTAGTAAACTCTTCTCACATTTTATATACAAAGAAGTTAAAGAAATGGCTCTACTACAACGTCCCTTAGAAACTGTTGTGGTATTTATTCCCTGCACAAAAACACGTATTCGGACACATGGCTTCTGGCAATTTCATACTATATATATGTATATGGCACGTATAAGTGCCAAAACGGGCATAACCGTCGCCCCGCCAGATACACTTCACGTGGTCAGTGGGAATAAAAAAGAGCCCTCATGTACTGTTTCAAAAGCACATGCACCACTAATACATGGGAAATACTGCATTCTAGTAGACGACATAATTGTCTCTTGTCGAACGCTATCTGGAGCCCGAGATGCCTTATTTTTAGCTGGAGCATCACATATTTCTTGTCTCGCCATCGCTACTTAAATATGCTACTGTTCTTACACATTGGAGATGTGTCAGAGTGGTCTATCGTGCCTCTTTGCTAAAGAGGTGGGCCCCTTAAAAGGCCCCGAGGGTTCGAATCCCTCCGTCTCCGCAGCTGCATTTTCATGACTCATTGGTATCAAACATATATTGTTCCAAAACTATTGAATTACGAGATGTATTCAAAGGACCTTGAAGACACCCGAGAAGAAGTATTAGTAAACGCAACTGGAATTGTACTGGAGATAGGGATTGGTCCTGGATACAATTTCGCCCACTACAAACAAATAGAGAAACTATATGCTCTTGATCCGTCAGAGGGATTAATCAAAATTGCCAAGACACGTGCAACTGCACTTTCATACCCTGTTGAATTTTTAGAGAGTAGCGCAGAGGCAATTCTCCTCCCCAACCACTCAATCGATACGGTTGTTTCTACGTGGACACTCTGTAGTGTTACTGATTTACCACAAGTACTCAAAGAAATTTCAAGAGTACTAAAACCAACCGGAAAATTTATTTTTGCAGATCACGGTGTTTCACCACTAAAAATTACTCATATAATTCAAACCTGCTTTACCTTTCTCACAAAACACTTCACCGGTAATTGTCATTACGACAGAAATATCAAAGAAATGATTGTGCAAGCTGGTTTTTCATTTGAGAAAATTGACTGCTCTCAAGAAAAATCTAAACCATTAATTTATAACTATATTGGAATTGCTAAGCGAGCTTAAATTACTCTCCAGCTTCACTTCCAGTATCACCACCTTCACTTGAATCACCCCCTGAAGAATCCCCGCTCTCATCTCCAGAAGCCTCGTTTGGTTCGTTAGTTTCAGGAACCCCTTCAGAATCATGTACTTCTTCAACTGGCTCAGGTTCTGTTGGGTTTTCAACTGGTACACCTACTGGAGTTTGAATAGGATCAACTGGATCATCGACAGGTTCATCAATTGGGTCTGTAGGAGGCTCTACCGGCTCATCGTTTCCACCAGTTACAGGCTCAGATCCACACTCTCCTTTTGTCTTTAGCCATTCACCATCACTAATAGTTACGCAATATACATCACCAGTCTTCTGGTCTTTAATCTCCATTCCTTCCTCAACCTTAATTTTCTTAAACGAACCGATAACGGCAGAAATTTGAGTGCCAATCCATTCTCCAACAGATGACGACATACTTGCCTGTGCATCAGCAAGTGATTCTTCTAGTGTTTTTACTCGTGCATCGATTGATTGTACTGCCGAGATAAGTACTGGTGTAAATGATCCGTATGAAACAGACTTATTCCCTCGTTCATCAGTTTGAACAAATTCTGGGAACACCTCTTCCACTTCCTGAGCAATCAAACCATATCGAAGGTCATCTGTTGTTTGATTTTTCCACTTAAACGTTACAGGGTTAAGCGCCATAACTTTTCCTGCCATATCCGTACTTGCAAGCGTCATAATATCCTTCTTCAAATTCACATCAGATGTACATGTCCACGTTGTTGATGTTGGATTGATTTCACAATATCCATTTGAATCTTCGAATCGAACTGGAGCTTCGTCTGCTGTTGTATATACATGTAGTTTCTTTTGTGGAGATGTCGTACCGATTCCTGTATTACCGTTTTGAATGATTGTAAAAAGCGTTAGTCCTGATGATGAAGCAATCGCAACAGGATTCAAGCCAGGATTTGACTTAACTGCCAATTTTGCATTTGGAGATGTTGAACCAATTCCAATACCAGAGTTTGCAGCAACAAAAACCTGATCGCCGTAGTTGTATAAACCAGTGTTTGAATCAAATGTGGCAATTTGCTGAGTACTATTATTTGAGTACAAGCCAGCCTCATCGGAGTATATTGCCTCTGAAAGAAATACCCCATCAAGACCATTAGTAACCGTCAAAGTTCCTGTTACGTTAGCACCAGTAAAGTTAGAAGTGCCAGTAAAGTTAGAAGTACCTGCTACTGTCAATTTATACGTTGGATTACTTGATCCAATTCCCACATTACCGTTTTTTAAGACAGTCAAGAGACTTGAGCCAGTTGACGAGGCAACAGTAAATGGGTTTGCTGTCGATGTTCCAACGACGGTAAGTGTTGAAATTGGAGTTGTTGATCCAATTCCAACTTTCTCATAGAAGTATGCCCCTCCATCTGCTTTGAGTTCAGACATGGTGATGTTAGAGCTGTTTACACCACGAAATAGCGCGGCTGTTTGTGACGCTTCACCTTTAACCCACACACCAACTCGCCCTACGGTTGCTGTCTGAACTTCAAGTGCACCTACTCCAGCCCATGTGTTTGTCTTTCCAACTGAAACAACCGTATTAAAGCTCATACCTTGTCCGTCAATCAACATAATTCTTGAACCTCCGTTTTGTTGAATCCTAAGCGCTTCTCCGTTTGTGTCATTATGAATATATAAGCCCCCATTTGAATTTATTCTTGCCATCACAGCACCTGATGAAGAAGCAACAAGGAATGGCACCCCTGCAGCTGTACTTGTTACAGATAATTTTGCACCTGGAGTGGTTGTTCCAACTCCGACATTCCCATTCTGCAAAATGTTAAAGAGTTGCGTTCCAGTTGATGATGCCACCACAAATGGGTTGATCCCCGCTGAACCAGTGACTGAGAGCCTTGCAATTGGAGACGTAGATCCAACTCCAACCTGCGTCGCGTTCACTGTAAGTGTTGGTGTTGCACCGTATCCAACTTGAAATGTACTTGCTGTGTTGTTGGTATAGCCTGTACCAAATGCAATTGCATAGTTTTGAGTAGCATTAATGTTGCTACCCCATGCAAATGCACTCGATTGGGTTGCGGTAATGTTTCCTAGTGCAACATTTCCTCCAGCAAATGATCCATCTCCTGATGCGAGGATCTTTCCTGCACCAGCATCGACAGTACCAAATGCAAGTGCGCCAACACCTGAAGCAACGATTGTGTCATCACCTCCAAATCCACTAGCACTTCCAAATGCAAACGATCCGGATCCAGAAGCAGTGATAGAAGCAGGTCCAATAACAGTCCCTGCCACTCCTGATGCAAGAGCACCAATTCCTGTTGCTTTAACTGTTGAACCATCAGATGCTTGTCCAGTTGCAAATCCACCAAATTGTGCGGTTACTCCATCACCTGTTCCAAAGGAAGCGTTTCCAAGGTTGGGGTTAGTATTGATCACCGTAAATCTACTGCTTGGCGTTGAAGATCCAATCCCCACATTCCCCCCCTGTGTAACCGTAAAGAGCGACGTACCCGTTGACGACGCCACAT
>DAORIS010000007.1 GCA_035438625.1 Candidatus Paceibacterota bacterium | reverse complement strand
AGTTTGTTGAGACGGTGAAGTTTGTTGAGGAGGCGTTGGCGAGGGTGGTTTGGCCTGTGATGTTAACTGTTGAGTCAAAGATTGATGCTCCAGTGAAGCGTGAAGTTCCTGCGACTGAGAGGAGGTATCCTGGGGTGGTTGAGCCGATGCCGACGTTGCCTGTTGATCGATACACATCAGTGCCATTTGAGTCCCAAGTACCAACAATTCCCCCAGCAAGTAAAGTACCCTGCCAGTACAAATCACCCCCGTCGTTGTATAACGAATTAGTTGTATCAGCTGGTGACGTAACCGACTCAAGCAAAATATATTGAGCAAGCGATAGCGGTCCAGCAATGGACGAAGTACTTGTATCTGTAACAGCAAGTGCTGCCGAGAGGTCTACATCGAAATCAATATTCTCTAGATCGTCCTCCAAATTATTGATATCACCACTTAAATCAGAGATTCTGTCTCCCACATCTTCTCGAAGTGATTCTAAGCGACGGTTTAATAAGTTGTAAGTTGAAGCTGTAGTTAATTCATTAAAGCGAGCGTCAATTTGTGCCAACACTTCTTCACGTGTAATTCCAGGAACACTAACTTCACGAATAATTTGAACAGTCTCAGTATTATAAAAATGCTCAACAATTTCAGGTACTTGTGGTGTTACAACAAATGGATATGGTTCAACCGGAGTAACCTGTTGTGTTGGCAACTTAACAACCACTTCTCCCGGGTCAACAATTATTCCAGTTGTAACACCGGGCACTCGATCTTTTTCACACGTATATTCTTCACCAAATAATGGCGCAAAAAAACAATAAACTTTTTCAGCTACTGTTTCAATTGAAGCATTTAGAACATCTCGGATTCCTATAGAATCTGCAGCGTATACAGGTGTATGGGTTGCAAATAAAATTGCAACTAAAAATGCCGCAATCCGAATATACGATTTCACTCCTTAATCATAGCAATAATCTATTGAAAAGACCCCGAGTTTTCCCCGTATTTTGAGCTAATGCTCCTTTCTCCACTCCTCAATTTTTTTATGGTTTCCGGAAAGCAAAACTTTAGGGACTTTATAGCTTTTTTTACCCACTTTTAAGACCTCTGGACGGGTGTACACCTCATCACTTGCTTCACGTGAATCTTCAAGAGAATTAAAGTCACCCAAAACTCCTTCAATTTGTCGTGCAACAGCATCAATAACAATCATTGATGGAACCTCACCACCAGTTAAAACATACGGACCAATTGAATATGAAACTGACTTGAGAATTTTTCTTACCCGAGCATCAATTCCTTCGTACCTTCCTGAAATTAGGACAATGTCAGAGTATTTTTTTGCAATTATTTGTGCGTCAGGTGCAGAAAACTGTTTTCCTTGTGGAGAGAAGAAAATATATAATGGTTTATCACCACGTTTCTTAGAAAATTTCTTCTTTGCAGCAGCTGCAGCACGAAGTATGGGTTCAGCTTGAATTACCATACCAGGACCTCCTCCATATGGCTTTTTATCAATACGCTCATAGAGTCCCATTGCTGACCGATCAGCAAATTCTTTTGGGTTATAGAAAAAAGCACGGATTTTTCCGTCTTCGATTGCTCGTTTTAGGATAGATTCCCCTACATATGCCTTAACAGCATCAGGAAATAACGAAACGATATGAAATGTTGTTGGTCGAACTTTTTTCATTGAAAACATATTATACCATATTTGTGTAAAAAATCAATAACATTATTCGCATTAAAAAAGCCGCACTAGCCACTGGCTACTGCGGTTATACACATATTTTTACTCGTATCATGGCTTTGGAATGGCCAAAAATGCACTGTAAGCCGGGAAAACCATGTTCCGATGTACTAACTTAAACTCCCGGTAGACAGTCCTTTTGATCTCTTGTGCTTTCAGCATGCCAACCCGCGGTTTTCCCGTACGAGTTTTTGAGCCTAACGCGACGATAGGAAATTTTCGCTGAATATCTGGGTGCTGAGCGCCGAGAGCCAGTAAATGCTCAATCCTTCCGGGAACAAGACTGTATTCATCCAAACAAGACGTTACAGTCAATTCACCCAGTTCCTGTCCCGGCAGCACAAGTGACACTTCGATTTGCCGTGCCCCACTCCTCTGAATTTCAAATGTGTTGTTACTAATGACATCTGCACTATCGTACTCACCCGCAACAACCATCATCCCGGGTGACATAAAGCAGTCAACAGTAATTTTTACTGCTTGAAAGCTCCAACCACTCAGGCCAACTACTCGTTCTGCGAGAATTTTTCCACTGCTCATCGTAGCCTCCGTGCGCAGCAATTGCTGCAAGTTAGATTATATGTGAACGTACTCTATATATATTATAACACATTTTTATAAAAAGAAAAGGGCACCAGAGGGTGCCCTTTTCAAACATGTAAGGTTATTTACATTCCCAAGTCAGAAACTGCATCATCCACACTTTTCATAGTATGTTCACGTGAACCACCTTCTGGTTCGTTAATCTTGAGGTTTACTCGTGCATTGCCTTTCATACCTACCACACGCAGGAGTGTACGGATGGCTTTGGCGGTATTACCAGCCCGGCCAATAATCTTTCCCATATCTCCAGGGTTTACGGAAAGTGTGAGAAGTACTCCCATTTCATCAACTGTGCGGTCAATTTTTACATCTCCTGGGTTATCTACAAGTGCCTTCACTACCTGCTCAAGAAATTGCTGATCTGGGTTCATATGGTTGCGGTTTATGGGTAATGCAGAGAACTGCACTAATTAGTATAGCAAAAAGATGCCACGTGGTGGCAGCTTTTCCACTGTTTTTAAATTATTCAGCAGCAGGAGTTTCAGGCTCAGCGGCAACAGGAGCGACTGGTGCAGGTGCAGCAGCTTCAGCTCCCTCCTTTACGATAGGGCGCTTCTTAGGGAGAACGTTAATTTTCTTTCCAGCAATAACGCCTTTAGAAACAAGCATGTTGTGAAGAGTTCCAGAAACCTGGGCACCCTGTCCAATCCAATGCTTAATACGATCCTCCTTAAGAACCGTTGCGTCAGGGTGACGAGGATCATGTGATCCAAGCACTTCCTGGTATCGTCCGCTCTTGGTGCTATTAGTTGATTCAGTTAACACCACGCGAAAGGTAGGTTCGTGCTTTCGGCCAGTCCTTTGAAGTCTTATTTTCAGCATGGAGCGCATACTACAGTATTTCTATGATTCAGTCAAAAGAAAGCCGCCTTAGGGAGTCCTATAGGCGGCAATGGTGGAGAATGAGTGTGACGAGTAACTGCTGAGAAACGGAGGGTGGTGTTATGAGACTTCAAACGCAAGAAATTGCCCTCCTTCCATATGAAATCGATTTCGACTACGACGGTGGGTCACAAGACCTATCTCAGTCCTTTGTCCATCAGATGAACAAAACATTGGCATGTATGCTTCAGTTGGCATGCCGACACAAGTGGAAGTTTCAATTACAGGACCGAGTGCGACACATGGACGACCTTGTAGCGAAAAACTCATCGCCCCCAACAAAACCTCAAACACATTCCTTGGAGACCGGTAACATATGCCATCGATCACAAAGTACAGGTTTGAAGTATCTACAGTTGTGCCCCGAAACATACACCGATCGTATGGAACACAATGAGCTACCAGTGGCTCTTGATGGAACACACCTCGTGTATGCTCCCGCATGAGATACTCGACAAGTGCGGGGTGAATTCTCCATGCCGGATTGGAAAGTAGCGCCAAGACATCACGAGACTCAGCAGTAATGATTCCACGACATCCTTGTGTGGTTTCTGAAACAGCCATACGTCTCCCTTCTGTGGTTTTACACAACTCAGTAAAAAAAGAATGAACAAATACCCGTGCCTACTATGCCACAGATTCCCTTAATTAACCATGTCTGTTAGAGTAGTCCAATGAGAGGAGTTATAACTACCATAAACAAGGGCTACGGCCGCATTATTCCAATTGAAGACGGTGCTGAAATACCTAAAGGAAAGCTATTTCAAGCAAACGACGCAGTACGCATCACTGTCATGCCAGAATTTGTTAACACTGCCCTCCCTGGGGACGTTATTGAGTACCAATTAGAACCGGGTTCACCTGTCCCACAAAAAAGAAGCCCGAAAGTAATGGAACGCTTTGCTCAAGTCAAAAGCATTATTCAAAGAGCACGAATACAGCACGTCGGATACACCAAAGAATACGAAGGGAAGAAAATTTTCGTTGCCGACGACAAACGTATTTACACATTCTTTTATCCAACAGAAGATATTGCGCTTGGCAAAAAAGTTATTGCCCGAATTACAAAATGGGAGAACGGAATGCAACCACCGATGTGTGAAATCATCCAAGTTATTGGAAACAAAGGTGACCATAACGCTGAAATTCAGTCTTTGATGATCGACAAAGGCATCCAGGCAATCTTCCCTCCTGCTGTTGAACGTGACGCTGCAAAAATTAACGCAGAAGAACGAACAATTCCCGAGAGTGAGCGTAAAACACGACGAGATTTTACAAAAGCTGTCACATTTACCATCGACCCCAAGGACGCCAAGGACTTTGATGATGCTATTTCAGTTGAAAAATTACCAGTAGGAAAAAGTGAACAAAATCCAAGCGGTGAAGCTCGCTATATTATCGGAATTCACATTGCGGACGTATCATTCTTCGTGCGCTCTGGCACTGCACTTGATGACGAAGCACAGAAGCGCGCTACATCTGTATATTTGGTTGACCGTGTAATCCCCATGCTTCCTGAGGTACTTTCAAATGACCTCTGTAGCTTGAATCCATACGAAGAACGCCGGGCATTTTCTGCAGTATTTGAGATGAATGAAAATGGAGAGATTTTCTCTCGCTGGTTTGGACGAACTGCAATTGTCTCAAAGCACCGCTACAGCTATGAAGATGCGCAAGAAGTGATCGTAAACCAGGCCGGACAATTTGCTGAAGAAATGGGGGTACTTTCTCGCATCACCCGCAAACTTCGTGAACAAAAAATGCGTGAAGGTGCAATCGATTTCGATACTGAAGAAGTTAAGTTTATACTCGATGAAAATGGTAGCCCGCTTCGAGTTGAGAAAAAAACTCGTTTTGAAGCACACCGACTTATTGAAGACTTAATGCTTCTTGCAAACAAAGAAGTTGCTAAACATATTTCTGCCGCACACAAAAAACTTGGAGCCTCTGGAATGTACCGAATCCACGAAGGCCCTACAAAAGAAAAAATGGCTGACTTGTTACTCCTCTACAAGGCACTTGGCTATGATTTGAACGTAAAATTGGCTGAAGAAGACCCCCGTGCAATCCAACAGGTTCTCCAAAAACTCGAAGGAAAACCGGAAGCATCACTCATTAAAACCGCAACAATTAGAGCGATGTCAAAGGCAATTTACGCAACAGAAAATACTGGACACTATGGTCTCGCATTCCAATATTACACACACTTCACATCTCCAATTCGACGATACCCTGACCTTGAAGTACACAGACTTCTTCAGGCGGTCATCGATGGAAAAGTTAGTCGTGAGCACAAAGACAAAGCTCGATTGATGCGCATTGCGGAACAATCAACCCTCCAAGAAATTTCAGCAGCTGATGCAGAACGAGCATCTATCAAAATGAAGCAAGTTGAGTACATGAGTCGATTTATCGGACAAGAATTTACTGGTGTCATTTCTGGAATTAGTGAATGGGGACTCTACATTGAAGACGCAGAAACAAAATCTGAAGGTATGGCACGTCTTAAAGACCTTACTGACGACTATTACGCAGTTGAAGAGCGTATGATGCGTGCTGTTGGAATGAACAAGAAGAAGACATACTCACTTGGAGACAAAGTTATATTCCGCGTAGTTTCTGCAAACATTGAAGACCGAACACTTGATTACGCAATCGTCAAAAAACTAGAAGAATAGTTTATTTCGCTACTCGAATTGCTTCATCAAACTTCACTGAAAGTACCGAGGATGATCCTTCTGTCGACATTGTCACTCCGTAAAGAATAGTTGCGCGAGACATTGTTTCTCTATTGTGGGTAATTAAAATTAGTTGAGAGTGTTTTGCGAGTGCCTCAATCATATCTCCATATTTTCGAGAATTTGATTCGTCGAGCGCTGCATCAGTTTCATCGAGAATAATAAATGGTGGTGGATTAACCTGAGAGAGTGCAAAGAGAAGTGCGATAGATGTTAACGCTCGCTCTCCTCCTGAAAGCATGGTGAGGCCACTCACTTTCTTTCGTGGGAGTGAAACCGACACTTCGATTCCAGGAAGTGTTTCTTCATCAAGAACTTCAAGAGGAACCTCCTCACCTTCTTCCGGGTCAGCAGACGTTTTTACTTGCTTCTGTTCAACAGAAAGCTTTGCATCTCCTCCTCCGAACATAAGGGTGAAAAATTCTTTGAATTTATCGTTAATCTTCTTCATTCCTTCGGTAAACCTGCGACCAAGTTCATTGTCCAACTCCTTAACCATTCCAGAGAGTGACGTTTTGGACATCTCTAAGTCCTGTAATTCTCGCTTTAAGAATTCATCTCGCTCTGACGTTTCTTTGTATTCTTTTATAACCTCATCTCCAGTACCCAAACCAGCGTCTTCGATACGCATACGCATTCTTTCAAGCGCTCGTCGTGCTTCTTTCTGTGCACCTCTGTCCTCAAATATCGACTTTTCAATACCAGATGACAGCTGTTCATATTCCAAAACCTGTCTACCACACAAGTGTGCAAGTTCAGTGACGTCTTGTTTAAACATCGCCTCCTCATCCGAAAGATACTGCTTTTTTACTGCAGTTTGACTAACAACAGACTGCAATCGAGCTACTTCTGATTGAAGCGAAACCATCTCACGCTCCAGCGCAAGAAGTTCATAGCTAGACTGTACTTCTGCCTTTTCAGTAGCTTTTACCTTTGCCTCTAACTCTTCTCGTTCCTTTTCTACAGAAGTTAATTCTTGTTGAAGCACTTGAATATCAACATTTTTTCGCTCAATCTGTTCATGGAGGGATTTTTCTTCTTCTCGATTTCTTGATGTCAGTGAGACTTTCTCGTGAAGGGTTTGAAGTGCAACGGTTAGTTGTCGTGAGAGTTCTTTTACAGCCGAAAGATCAGCTGCGTGTTCCAAGCGACCTACGATTGATTCAATAGTTGAAACAACATGTGTCAATTCATTTCGGCTGATTGTGATACTACTTTCTGAAGCAGCAGAATCTTCAGCTCGCTTTAACATCTGGGAAAGGATGCTAATTTCTCCACCCTTTTTTGCAATGTCTTGTCGAAATGCCTCAGATTTTGAACGCAGACTTCTTAATTCAGCATCCATTTCATGCGCAATTGTATGCTCATGTTTTTGCTTCTGTGCATCTCCTTCTTGCCTGGAGCGGATATCAGCTTGCACATGATGAATTCGCTCGGTCAATTTTTGTAATTCCGCATGAGGCCCCGTATATTCAGTATCAAGTATATTTCGAGCGTGCCTAAGATATGCCGCTTCTTGGGTGCAATATGTTACTGCTTTATCTACAAGCTCCTTTCGTAACTCAGCAGCTTTTTCAAGTTTATCTACCTGCTTTTTTAAAAATGAAATATGCGGACCGATTTCACGTCGGAGTGATTCTACTCGTTCAATATTCTCTTCTGTCTTTTCAAGTTTCTTCTCACTTTCTCGTTTTCTGTATTGAAATAGCTTTAGTCCCAACGCATCCTCAATCATCCCGCGTCTCTCAATTGATGAAGCCATCAAAATCCGATCAGCTTCACCTTGGGAGATAATGTGATGCCCTGAGGCACCAATATTTGCGTGAGCTAATAGCTCAGTGACATCTTTTAGACGCACCCGAGTACCATTTATAAAATATTCATTGAGACCATCTCGGTGCACCACCCGCTCAAGTGATACCTGGTCAAAATCAATTGGGAGGACTCTGTTTCCATTATCAAATGTTAGCTTTGCTGACGCACGATTTAAACGACTTGCACCGGTTCCACCGTTGTAGATCATATCTTCTCCTTTCTTTCCGCGAAGTGATTTAAGTGACTGTTCACCAAGCGCAAACCGGAAAGCTTCAGCAACATTAGACTTACCCGATCCGTTTGGACCCACGATTGCGGAAATAGAACTTTCAAAGGTAAGAGTAGTCTTTTTTCCAAAAGACTTAAACCCAACGAGTTCTAGTGATGCGAGTCGCATGTCACTATTATAACCAACCTTTCTCTTCTAGTGCTTTTCTTGCTGCGGCAAGCTCTGCTTCTTGCTTTGATTTACCCTCACCAGTTGCGATTTGTTCGGTACCAATAAATACTCCTACAGTGAATTTCTTGTCGTGATCAGGTCCTGTTTCTTTTGTGGTTCGGTACGAAGGAGTGCTTCCAACAAACTCTTGCGCCCGTGCCTGGAAAAGACTCTTGGAATCAATCCAACTCTTATTTGCGAGTACAGCTTCAAGTTTCGGAAGTACGTGCGTATGTACAATTGCTTTTGCAGCTTCATATCCACCATCAAGGTATACAGCGCCAAGTACTGCTTCAAATGTGTTCGCTAAAATATATGTGCGAGCACGACCTGCATCTTTTGCTTCACCACGGGAGAGACGGAGACTCTCTCCCATGCCAAGTTCTGAGGCAACTTGCGCAAGTGTGTCTGAATTAACTAATGAAGAGCGGTACGCCGTTAAATCTCCTTCTGGGCTTTCTGGAAAATGTTCGTATAAATATGAAGTGACGATAAGTTCAAGGACTGCGTCTCCAAGGAACTCTTGTCGTTCATTGTGACCCAATGCTGCTGACTCTCGGTTTTCATTTACATACGAACGATGCGTCACAGATCTAAGTAGGAGTGACTTATCTTTAAAGGTGTATGAAAGCGACTTCTCTAGTGTAAGCGCTGATTGTTCATCTAAAATTGAGTTCATAGGACTATGCTGCGTATTTTTCGACAATCAAATTCACTGCTTTGGTAACTATTGGCAAAATATCATCGTAGAAATTTAAATCAACAATATCTTTGAGTTTAAACCAACGAGCGTCATCAAGTCCACCCTTTTCTTCTAGGTTTAATTCCTTGTATTCCGCCTGAGCGAGGAAATATGTAACATGCTTTCGTCGCTTTCCAGTTTCTGGGTTTGATGCGATATATTCATGCTCACCAATGTTTTCAAGAACCTTGATATCGATTCCGAGCTCTTCTTTAACCTTTCGTGCTGTACCATCCTCGTCCTTATCTCCTTCCTCAAGATGACCCTTACTGAGTGTCCAACGACCAAATACATCGTGCACAAGGGCCAAAAACACCTCACCAGTGTCCTTTTTAATAGAAAACACAACAGCACCACCTAGTTTCTCAACAGGCAGTGATTGGAGGTCAATTTTGCCTTTTGATACTTCATCTTTACCTGGCTCACCAATCTCTTTATAGACCGCACCAAGTACACCGTTTACAAACTTTCCAGACGTGTCTCCACCAAATGTTTTTGCCAGTTCGATTGCCTCGTTAATGGCAACTTTTGGAGGAACCTCTTTTCGGTCAGAAAATAGAAGCTCATAGAGACCGACACGGAGCACGTTTCGGTCGATGATTGAAATTTTATCAATTGGCCACTCAGGTGCGGCTTTTTCAATAATTTGGTCGAGATCAGCTTTCTTGGCTGCAATACCTACAGTCAATTTTTCCATATATGCTTGCTGTCCAACTCCTGGAGCAAAGTCCAATGAGTTACGGGCGATCATGTCTGAGAAATTCTCAATCGGATGGGTGTCGTTAAAATCCCATTCGTATAATGACTGTAGAACCACAGCCCGTGCAAGGTGCCGATTGGACATATAAATATATTGTACTAAAAGTCTAGGATTTGGCTATTTGCCAGCCTCAACCTTTCCAGCGTTTTCAGCCCGTTCTGCAATTGCACTTTTTCGGCCTTCCTTTTTCTGACTGTTCTTTTCTAGTCGTGCTGCTGCTGAATTCTTAAGTTCCACCTTTTTACCCTTTGCGTATGTACCGCAGTTTGCACATGCTCGGTGAGGAAGCTTTGCGTTTCCACATTCTGAGCATAGTGAAAGTGACGCAGCTGTAAGCGCGTGGTGGCTTCGTCGGCTAGCGGTCTGTGACCGCGTGTGTCTCATTCGTACTACCATAGTCGTCAGATCATAACATAAATTAGCTTCCTGGCAAGCTACGCCTGAGATTGGCCGTAACGGGAGCAAAAAGAGCGTCTATGGATGTTAGAAAGACCAAACTCTCTGATTGCCTGCCTGTGCCCCGCTGTTCCATATCCTTTGTGCTGACCAAAGCCATATGCAGCATATTTTTTACCCATTCGATCCATCAATCGGTCTCGAGTAACTTTCGCAACAATGGAGGCAAGTGAAATTACTTTCACTTTTGAGTCTCCTCTAATAATTGTTTTTTGATGATACCCTTCGGGTGCACGTAATCCTCCATCAAGATATACAAATGAATTATGTGGACCAATACCACGTGCCTCAAGTTTTTTTAACGCACTCACCATTGCTTGGTAAATTGCTTTGTTAATTCCGACAGTGTCAATTACAGATGCTGCAACAGAGGACACTTCAAACCACACCGTTTTGTTTCTCACTCGTGTCGCTTCAGCAAAAATATACTCACGCATTTCAGGACTCATTGCTTTTGAGTCGTCTGCGAGCGTAAGTACAGGTGGCTTTTTGCCATACGTACATACAGCAGAGACACCAACAGTGGTGGGACCAGCAAGCGGTCCTCGCCCAACCTCATCGATGCCAATTATGTATTCCGGACGGAAGTTACCCTTGCTTTTCATGGCCCTATTTTACCCTTTTTTATGGGATATTTTCATGAGTTATAATGTCAGCACATGAGCGATTTCGTCCACCTTCATACCCATAGCCATTACTCACTTCTTGCGGCCCTTCCAAAGATTCCTGACCTTGTAGAAGCTGCAAAAAATGCAGGGATGACCGCGCTCGCTCTCACTGATAACGGTAACTTGTACGGTGCAATTGAATTCTATAAAGAGTGCAAAGACGCTGGGATCAAAGCAATCCTTGGAAGTGACACATATATGGCAGCACGAGGGAGACACGACAAACAGCACGGCGTAGATAACAAATGGAGCCGACTCGTACTCCTTGCAAAGACTGACGATGGGTACAAAAACCTCATCAGAATTGTAACTGCCGGACACCTTGAAGGCTTTTATTACAAGCCCCGCATAGACAAAGAAGTACTTCGAGCAAACATCGGAGGATTGATTGCAATACTTCCATCATTTTCCGGTGAAGTGCAGCAAGCACTTAAAAACAACAACGAAGCAAAGGCACTCGAAACCTTGAACCACTACATTGAAATTTTTGGTAAAGACGATACGTACCTTGAAATTACCCACCACCCTGAAATTGAAAACCACAATGAGTTAACTAAGAAAACTATAGAATTTGCACGCAAACACGACATCCAACTTGTAGCAGCACAAGACGTGTACTACCTCTCAAAAGAAGACAAACCTGCCAGAACCACCCTTCTCTCGATTCAAAGTGGAGGTGACTCAAGTGAGAGAAAGTTTGGAAACGACGGAGAGTTTCATTTCATTACTGGTGAAGAAGCAGAGAAATTGTTTGCGGATATTCCTGAAGCAATTGCAAACACCAAAAAAATTGCTGACCAATGTGAAGTGAAACTCAACCTCGGCGCATGGAGATTCCCAGCGTACATTGTTGAAAGTGGTCGCTCATACGACGACGAACTTCGATACATCGTATATGAAAAAGGTCTTGCTCGACGAAAAATGGAATTGACCCCTATAGTAAAGGAACGTATTGAGTACGAACTAAATGTTATTAAAAACAAAGGATACGCACCATACTTCCTTGTAGTATCAGACCTCTTGCGCCACGCCCATGAGAACAAAATTCTCACGACTATTCGAGGATCAGTTGCTGGATCGATTGTCACATACCTTGCCGGTATTACAAATGTAGATCCAATTGCATACAAACTCCCCTTTGAACGATTCTTAAACCCAGAACGACCATCAGCACCTGATATCGACATGGACTACGCCGATAACCGACGTGACGAAATGATTGAGTACGCCAAGCGTACATATGGAGCAGACAAAGTGGCACAAATTGGAACATTCGGAACCATGATGGCTCGCGGAGCAGTTCGTGATGTAGCACGCGCCATGGGATTCCCGTACGCACTTGCTGACAGCATTTCAAAACTCATTCCTATGGGCTCACAGGGTTTCCCAATGACTATCGATAAAGCACTTGAGACGACTCCGGACCTAAAAGCGCAATACGACAAGGACGAAGACACTCGAACAATCATCGACATGGCAAAGAAAATTGAAGGCTGCGCACGACACATCTCAGTGCATGCAGCTGGTGTTGTTATTGCCCCAACTGCACTCACCGATTTCACTCCACTTCAACTTGATACAAAAGGTGAAGCAAAAATTATCACCCAGTTTGATATGCATGCCGTTGAAGATGCTGGTCTTCTTAAGTTCGACTTCCTCGGAATCAAGAACCTCTCCATCCTTTCTGATGCGGTCCAAAGAGTAGAGGAGGCGGAAGGAATCCATGTTGATATTGAAAATATTCCACTCGATGACAAAAAGACATTCCACATGCTCGCAAAGGGAGAAACGATTGGTCTTTTCCAGTTGAATGGATCAGGAATGACACGATTTCTTAAGGAACTTAAACCATCCTCAATCCACGATATTAATGCCATGGTGGCTTTGTACCGTCCAGGTCCAATGGAATCTATTCCTCAATATATTGAACGAAAACACAAACCAATTCTCGTTCAATACCTCGACCCTCGAATGAAGGATATTCTTTCTCAGTCATTCGGGGTTATTACATACCAAGACGACGTGATGTTAATTGCCATTCACCTCGCAGGATACTCATGGCTTGAAGCTGATAAGTTGCGTAAGGCAATGGGTAAAAAGATTCCAGCAGAAATGGAAGCCCAGAAAGAAAAACTGATGAAAGGTCTTCTTGAAAATGGAATGACACAAGAAAAAGCAGACCAACTATGGAAACTGATCGAACCGTTTGCTGCATACGGATTTAACAAAGCCCACGCAGCGAGTTATGGACGTGTGGCGTACCAAACGTCATATATGAAGGCGAACTTCCCTGCAATCTATATGAGTGCCGTACTCACTGCTGACTCGGGAGACACAGAAAAGATCGCTGAAATTATTGCTGAGTGTAAACGTATGGGTATTGAAGTACTTCCACCAGACATCAACGAAAGTCTCACAGGATTTGCCGCCATCAAAGGTGAGACTGTTATTGCTGGCGAACGAAAAGACAAGATCCGTTTCGGACTAACAACAATCAAAAACTTCGGAGAAGGAATTGCAGCTGCCATTATTGAAGAGCGAAAACGTGGTGGCCAGTTTGCATCCCTCGCTGATTTCCTTGAGCGTGTAACAGACAAAAATCTCAATAAAAAATCCCTCGAATCCCTCATCAAAGCGGGAGCACTAGATGCCTTTTCAGAGCGAGGGAAAATGCTTGCAAACCTTGAGTACCTACTCGAATATCACAAGGAACACAGTACCGGAAAACAACATGACAGTTTATTTTCTGGTGAAGCGTTTGCAGGAAGCGAAATAGACAGTCTCCGCATGGTTTCAGCTGATGAAGCGACACTTCCTGACAAGCTTGTATGGGAAAAAGAACTCCTCGGCTTATATATCTCAGGTCACCCACTTGATATGCACGGTGAAGCAATGAAGAAGTCTCAAATGACTATTAAAGATATTAAGGAAAACCTGCGTGAAGGAATGCAAGCAGTTGTCTACGGCTTACTGGAATCAGCAAATCCATTTCTCACAAAGAAAGGTGACAAGATGTTTTTCTTAAAAATTGCAGACTATACAAGCTCGATTGAAGCGGTCGTGTTTCCAAAACTTGCAAAGGAATTTGCTGAGATTATTGTTCCTGATACATGTATCGCGATTAAAGGACGACTATCTATGCGAAACGGAATACATTCTGTTGTGGTTGATAAGATTAAAAAACTTGGGCAACAACCAGCCAACACACAACCTGAGCCAGTATTAGTTGGTGAATAAAAAACACCACAAGAATCCGAGAGACTTGTGGTATTGTATTTAATTGTTACACCCGACGTACTGTCGAATGCATTAGTATTGCAAACCAAACCCAAAACGGTTAACGGTAGAGCTCTCAGTGACCAAGAACTTCAGTGAATACGGCTGATCGCGACCCGTACCAATCAAGACGCAAGGTACCGTACCGTCTTCGTACACACTTCCCGCACAAACAATCATCTTTTGACGATTGTCTTCTGAGAAGTAGTGATTGAAGTTGATCGGTTCGGTAAGCCACAGAAGTGCTTCGGTAACCGTACCGCATTTTTCAATGCCCATACGTTCCTTGAGCTCCTGCGAGATGTGCTGAGGATCCACGTAACCACCGATTTGTGGAAATTGGATCATAGACATTTTTCTTGCCTTCACCACATCGGCAACCCGTTTTGTGATGTCGGCAATAGGCTTGGGCCTTACGCCAACCTCCCATCGCTTGCCCCCCATTAGCTGGATGGCATTGATTGCCGCTGTCAGCGCATCAACCGAACCTCCTTCCTGACCCAATGGTTGCTGGGCCACCTTTAACTGCTGCACTCTGTTCGACCCCTGTCGTCGACGCATCTGCTGCGTTCCTTGAATCTGTGACGAGGACGAACGACCCGTACCCAATCCTTGGATATCGGCTGTCATTATGTAGCTCCTTATTGCTACAGTACTATGCTCAATCCGAAGACGATCTTCGGAACCTGTAAATTATGCTACTAAAAATATATTTGTCAATAAAAGGTATGTGCTAACCCTCTGTTATCATTCCCATATGAACAATTTAGATAACAAACGCCATTCCCTTGCCCACCTTCTAGCTGCGGCGGTAACCACCCTCTACCCTGACGCAAAACCATCAATTGGTCCTTTCACCTCAAACGGTTTCTATTATGACTTTGAATTTTCATCTCCAATTTCAGATAAAGACCTTGCTGCTATAGAAAAAAAGATGCGCGCAATCCAACCTAAATGGGACACATTTGATCGAACAGAAGTTTCAACAGATGAAGCAAGAAAACAGTTTGCAGGCAACGAATACAAACTTGAACTAATTGGTGACATTGAAAAAAGTGGTGAACCAATCACTCTTTACACTTCAGGTGAGTTTACCGACCTTTGTCGCGGTGGTCATGTTGAACACATGAAAGAAATTCCTTCTGATAGCTACAAGCTTGAACGTATTGCCGGAGCATATTGGAGAGGTGACGAGAAAAATAAGATGCTCACACGCATCTACGGACTCGCATTTGAAACAAAAGAAGCGCTTGATGCACATATTACCCAACAAGCTGAGGCAGAAAAAAGAGATCATAGAAAACTTGGTAAGGAACTAGACCTCTTTGTGTTTTCTGATGTTGTTGGCAAAGGACTTCCTCTCTGGACTGAACGTGGAGCAACTGTTCGACGAGAACTTGAGCGATTTATTGTCGATGAAGAAATTCGCCGTGGATATCGTCATGTGTACACTCCTGACATCGCAAAGATTGATTTGTACAAAAAATCTGGACACTATCCGTATTACAAAGATTCAATGTACGCTCCGATCACTATTGATGACGATGAATTTATGCTTCGTCCAATGACGTGCCCCCATCACTTTGAGCTGTATTTGAGTAAACCTCACAGTTACAAAGACCTACCGATGCGTATCGCAGAAATGGCAAAGCTATACCGCTATGAACAATCTGGTGAATTAACAGGTTTAATTCGTGTACGTAGTTTCTGTCTCGCTGATGCACATATTATTTGTAGAGACAGTGCACAAGCCGCAACTGAAGTTAATGGTGCGCTCGATTTAATTGAGTATATTTGTAATACGTTTGGACTCAAACTTGGAACAGACTACTGGTATCGCCTTTCACTTGGAGACCGAGCAGATGACAAGAAATACTTCAAAGATGATGCTTCATGGGATGAGGCTGAATCAAAACTACGTGAAGTACTCACAGCCCGAAACGCACACTTTGTTGAAGCACCTCAAGAAGCAGCATTCTACGGACCAAAAATTGATATCCAAATGAAGGATGTTCGAGGAAAAGATAACACTGCCTTTACTGTGCAGTATGACTTCGTTATGCCAGGACGTTTCAATCTTACTTACGTAGATTCTGACGGAAAGGACAAACAAGCCATTGTTATCCACCGCTCATCAATTGGGGCAATTGAACGTATTGTTGCATTCCTTATCGAACACTTCTCTGGAAACTTCCCTCTCTGGCTTTCACCAACACAAGTTTCAGTAATTCCAGTGAGCGATGCGCATGTTGAAGCTGCACAAAAACTTGGTAACACACTCAAAAATTCAAATATCCGTGTTGATATTCGAGATGACAAAGACTCACTTGGAAAGAAAATCCGTGCTGCTAAACAAGAAAAAACTCCTTATTGGATTGTTGTTGGAGATAAGGAAATTGAAAGTGGGACATACTCACTCGAGCACCGTTCCGGTACAAAATCCGAAGCAATGTCTGTTGGTAACGTAGCCGAATCTCTGATTAAAGAGATTACTGAGAAGCAAATTCGGTAACGTTTCTTACTCAAACAAAAAACCCCGCTTTCGCAGGGTTTTTTGTTTTGTCATTAAAGATCCGTTTTGGCTATTAACCTAGGTACGGATAAACCTTTTTTGCTGAGTCCAGTGTGACGAATTTCCACTCAGTCTCTGATTCCTGCACTTTCGCAATTTGTGAAAGTGCAGACTTAGCCCAATCAATATTTCCCTTTCCTGATACATAGAGTGCATCAATGAGGTCAGCTGAGACTGAAGTCTGGAGTGAAGAAGCAAAGTCTTCAATAGAAGCTGAGAATCCAATCTTTGGATCAACTACTGGTGTAGCTGATAGTACTGGAGCAACACTCGCAGCAACTGATGCTGTTGCGAGTGCTGTCTTTCGCTTAAGGAAGACATACGCTGCGCCACCTGTAATAGTCATAAGAGCTGCTACGAAGCCTGCGACTGCGGCGTTTTCCTTAATACCCGTGTACGGGATCTGAGTGAGATAGATTCCAGCAACCTGGTTATTGTTGTCATCAACAACCGTAACTGGACACTTGAATGTTTCTCGTTCGCTTCCTGATCGTACTTCAACTTCTACATCCTTTCGGCCTGCAGTGTCGAATGAATGAGTAAATGACTTGTCATCTGATAAGATTCCATCGTCACCTTCCCAGTCGTATCGGTAATTTCTACCGTTGTCAGGGTATGCTGTGAATCGTACTGATTCACCAACCTTAGGACGAGTTTCTGATGCTCGGCAATAACCATCAAGATCATCGTCGTCATTGTTATCCTCGTCATCAACTTCAGCTTCACAACGTGCTGTTCGTGTCTGACCATTTGAGGTTACACGTACTTCAGCATATTTATCACCTGAAGATGTATATCGCTTTGTAACACGTCGTTCATCGCCATCAAGACCGTTTGAACCACTCCAATCATAATCTACTGATCCAGGAGCATTCTGTACGTCTGCTGACCATGTGATTCGTTCACCTTCATCGATGCTTCGGTCATCAGCTTCACAAGTTACTGAGAAATTATCGTTGTTTTGATTAACAATGTTAACTACACATTGTGCTGAGGCTGATTGACCGTTAGATGTAACTGTAACAGTTGCGTTCTTTGATCCAGTTGAACTGTATGAACGTGAGACATTCTGGTCATTAGATGAAAGCCCGTCTGTTCCATTCCAAGAGTATGAGTATGAACCATTTCCGCCAGTTGCATTTGACCTCCAGTTCACTGTTGAACCAGTGTTAAAGTTCTGGTTGTTAGGCTCACATGTAACCGCGAGGTTAGATGTTGGATTCACGATGTTAACTCCACATTGCGCTGAGTCACTCTGGTTTCCAGATGTAACAGTTACTGTGGCAGTTTTCCATCCAGTCGAGTTGTATGTCTTTGAGATACTTCGGCTGTTTGCTGAAAGACCGTCTGTTCCAGTCCATGAATATGAGTATGATCCGTTTCCACCGGTAGCATTTGCATTCCAGTTAACTGATGATCCTACGTTATAGCTTTGGTTGTTTGGTTCACATGTTACATCCAAGTTTGGGTTTGGATTATTCTTGAGAGCATTGAATGCTGCACAATAATATGTCTGGCCAGCTTGTGGATTATCAATACGATCGTAGTTGTCGTAGTTTAATACGTCTACGCCACACCACATTTCAGCACTATAGTTGCTCTGTTGTGAGACAGCTGGAATGCTTTCTCCAACGCTAAATGGTACATATCCTGACTTAAGTACTTCACGTACCCAAAGGTATCGTGCGCCGTTAAGATCAACTGTTGTCTGTGCGCGACCATTTGAGTTGGTTGTTCCGAGTGTCTTCCACTGATCATACGCATCGTTAGAGAATCGGTTTGTAGGTGCGTTACCAATATGGTCACCTGGAGTGCTGATTACACCACCACGGCCAACATTAGAGTTGTTATTTGGTCCATAACCCCATTGGAAATCCCATCCTGATACAAGTCGGCACTTACCGTTACTTGAATTCACGAAGTTTCGTGCAGTTGATTCAGTGATGTTTGTTGAACCAGCGCTCCAGTTAGGAAGGTCAGCTTCAGAATCACACACAACCTTATCAGTTACGATTGTAACTCGTTGTGGATTAGGAGTATTTGAACAAAAATTATCATTTGTTACTCGCATTTCACCTGTAAGGAGACGATCTCCGTAGAGATTTGTACCAGAGAAGTTTGTAATCAAATCACCGTAGAAGGCGTCGATTTGGTATGCACAAGTTGGAGCATCGACATTCAATGTAATTGTTTGTCGGGGTGCGATTGTAACAACTTCACTGTCAAATAGTTGCTGGTTAACAATAACCCTGTCGAACATCTTGTATGAAGCAAGACCGACTTTATAGCTACAGTGTTCAGATGTGTTTGTAATCTGAGCACCTGATGTTCCAATAAAATGTGCCCGAAGGTCAACTTCCTGGTTTGGCACACAGTCAGCTGGTGTAGGACATGAGATACGAGTCTTTGCTTCGTTTGATGTAACAGAAGCGATTCCGTTTGCTGTTACAGTTGCACGATGCTTGATCTCTGAATTACATGTTGCATCATTCTTAACCTTAAACACCAACCAAAGGTTGATTTCTTGTCCGGGGTTAAGTGTGTTCATACGACACTCGATGTTATTTCCAACAAGAGAACAGTTTCCTGAACTTTCGTTTGAAAGGAACGTAACACCGCTATTTGTCATAGGGTCGACGACATGAACGTTTGAAGCAGCAACACTTCCTGTGTTTTTAACACGGATAGTGAAACCTGCCTTACCATCTCGTTCGACGATAGTCTTGTCAGCAGTAGCTGAAATTTCGAGTCGGGCTCCTGTCTCGGTTGCTTGTGCAAATGATGCACTTACACCGATTGCAAGAAAAGCCGCGAGGGCGAAACATGCGATTTTTGTAATGTTTTTCATAATGTTTGTTAAATGGCAACTATTTGTAATTGCACTGTCAATTATATCATACTTTATGATTTTGTCAAATATAAGATTTTGACAGTCCAACGGCGCCAGACTTATATATTTACCCCGGGAAGCGTAGCGGTTGAGACAAGTTCTGCTTCTACAACATAACGATCCTCCTTCTGTCCAAGTACGTTACATGTCACAAGGGTGAGCATGTTCTTTCCTGCAGTAAAATCTACATAAATATCACTGTCTTTGGCAAGGCGTACACTCTTGACTTGGTACGTATATTCGTGACTTATTGATCGAACAGTAATAGCATCTCCGCTCTTAAGAAGTTTAAGTCCATTGAAAGCCTTGTACGCCTGGTTGTTTACAACCTTGAAACTAGTGCTGTGTCCGAAGATAAGTGTGTTTCCTTCACCAAGTGATGGAGAATCCGCATAGCGAACCACTCCACGAGTAAGATAGTCGTCCATGACAGCAATTGCTGTACTCTTTGGGTTTGCAACCTTCACATCAACACCCACTTTAGGAATGATGATTCGAACTGGGTCGTTACCTTGTTGCACGGTTTGTGGAGCGGCAACCACTGGTTGTACTTGCGTACGAGTTGGTTCGTTTCCTTGTACTGGAGTAGTTGAGGTTGTAGCAATTTCATTTGAAGGAAGTGTCGCGAGTGCTCGCTCAATAGCAGCTTCCCTGTCTCCTTTCTTCACTGTCTGGAGAGACGCCTCAGCCATAAGTACTTCGGGAACAAATCCTGCTACATACATGACAGCGTAGACAATACAGAATACTGTGTAGACACAAATTGAGAGCCCTACTTTATGTGCCCAGAGTACATGAACCATGTTGTTGGTAAATGAATCTTGCTGAGATTCAACATAATATCCTCCTGAAACCAGTGCTGGAGTAAGACGAGGAAATAGATTTGGGTTGGTGGACGCAAAAGCACTAGGTGCGCTGATTGGCATCCGTGTAGGAGAGACGTTATATGGTGTTATTACCTCCTGATGTACAACCGGAGTTGGAGCTGATGCAGGACCAAATAGACCCATCATTCTCCTTCCTTCTGGCTTACCATTTGCCTGCATGGCTTTGATAGCATCAGATGGAATGATATATGCTCGCTCTGAAAACGGCCTTGTACGGCCACGGGAGTTCGCTTTTTTGAAAGCAGCGAACTTTTCTTCAAGATCTGCGATGTGTTTACTAAAACTCATAATATCCACATTATACACTATTAGATTGAAAAGTCAAGTACCCCTCCTTATCGTTATCCGATAAGCTTTTAGTACTGGCTGACAAATATCAGATACCGATCATACAGGAGATATTCCAGGCGCAATTTCTTGACAAGTAATACATTTATTGATATAATATACCCACTATGGAAGATACAAAGATAAACCAAATGCCGGAGCTCCCAGGAGCAGTTATCATAAACGAACATGTTCATGTTGATGCTTCCCCAGAAGGTGAAGCATTTCCTGGATATACCCCTCCACAACCTATTGCTCCCCCACCACAAAAGAAGAAGACCGTAACAAAACTCCTCGGTCTTATTGCACTTCTTGTATTCCTTATCGGTATTATGGTACTAACCGTTATCTTCGTTCCTCGTATCGCAAAACTCCTTTCAGATCGTATGGATGACTCAAATGAAGGTATTGCAACCGTCACATCTGACAGGAGCCGAATACAATCTGGTGATATCGTCCTCATCTCATGGGACGGTCCAGTTCGCCTTGAAGGAGCATATACAATTTCATACCCATGTAAGGCAGGTATTTCAGCAACCTTCCACAGCGGCGAAGAAATGGTCTGTGAAGAACCATTCTTCTTCTCTTCTACTGATAACACAGTAGCTGTACGCCTCGCTTCTACAAATACTGGCAATGTTGATGTCCCTCTCTATATTAATTACAAAGACATCGAAGAAAATACTTCAATCATCGGTGATGCTATTATCGCAGTTGAAGGAACAGGTACATCAAACGGTGGATTCTTGGGATCACTCTTTGGTAACAATGGTTCAACAAATACAAACGAGCCAACCGAAGAAGAACCTGTAAACGAGGAGCCTGTCTATGAAGAACCCGAAACACCTACTGAAGAAACTCCAGTAGAACCAACTCCAACTACACCTCGACCAACAACTCCAACACAGACATCAAGTCCAGCCGATCTTCAGGTGTATCTACTTGAAACTGGATACCTTGATGGAAACAACGTATTTATCCGAAACCAAAACATTCCATCAGGCAGAATGGCGGCACTACGCTTCGTTGTAACAAACGGAGGTGGACGCCTTTCAGGACCATGGTCATTCTCAGCATCCCTCCCAAGTGATACAGACCCAACATACACATCTCCAGTTCAGACATCTCTTGCACCAACATCACGAGTTGAATTCACACTCGGATATAGCCCTCGAGCAAACGGTGGAACTGCAGTAATTGCAGTTAATGCTGACCGATCTGTCACTGAATCTAACTACGGAAACAACGTTCTCCAAGTCAATCAATAACAGTTGACTTAGATTCGAGGTAGCGGTAGCGTACTGGGCATAAGTCAGGACGGATCGTTTCCGTCACCGTTTTACACAGAAGGAGACTTCTATATGCAGTCGTCTAAGCCCGCAGAGTCCCAGCCTAAGGTTAACCCGAAATACTGGTGGGCACTTGGTGCCGCCATCGTCGTCGGTGTAATCATTTGGCTGACGATGTACTGATCGACTTAAACACCCAACGTATCCACTGGTGATATGTTGGGTGTTTCTATTTGCACTAATTGACTTCCTTCTGCGAAAGGCTCATGATGTGACAAAGTTCAATTTTTTACCGAAAGGAGTTCTATTGTGCCGGAAAAAACATCCGAATCACAAACTGGATCCCCAGTTCTTGAATACCTTCTGATAGCAGGTCTACTCCTCGTGGCATCGATTGCAATAATCTCCGCTATCGTGCGGTACTGAGCGGAAACGAAAAAAGCCCCCGAATCTCGGGGGCTTTTCCTATGTAACAATTAGATATCTAGGTTTGCGAGTTTTGCGTTTGACTGGATAAAACTCTTTCGTGCAGGAACATCAGTTCCCATAAGCATGTCGAAGATCTTGTCTGCCTCTTGTGCATCATCAATATCAACTTGCTTAAGCACACGCTTTTCAGGATCCATGGTTGTTTCCCACAACTCCTCAGCGTTCATTTCTCCAAGACCTTTGTATCGCTGTACTGAAATCTTAGGAGTCCTTCCTTTTGCTGTTGCTTCCTCTTCTGTTTCAGATGCCCCCCCTTCTCCTTCAGGAAGTTCTTCTTCAGTTATAATCTCTGCACCCATTGATCCAGTGATTTTAATTTTTTCTTCTTCAGAATACACATAGTGAACCTCCTTTCCTTTTTTTATTTTATATAGAGGTGGCTGGGCAATATAGATAAATCCTCCATCTAGTAGTGGGCGGAAATATCGGTAAAGGAGGGTCAAGATAAGTGTGCGGATGTGTGCTCCATCAACATCGGCGTCCGTTGCAATAATTACCTTGTGATATCGAAGCTTACTAATATCAAATGTGTCTCCAATAGCTGTTCCCATAGCAAGCACAAGATTCTTAATCTGTTCGGATGCAAGCATTCGATCAAGGCGAGCGCGCTCAATGTTCAAGATCTTTCCTCGAAGTGGAAGAACTGCCTGTGTTCGGCGGTCACGTCCTGTCTTTGCAGTACCCCCAGCTGAGTCTCCCTCTACAATGAAGATCTCTGACTCTGCTGGATCTTTTGCCTGACAATCAGCTAGCTTTCCTGGAAGTGTCATTCCCTCAAGAGCTCCCTTTCGAAGCACTGAGTCTTTTGCGGCTTTTGCAGCCTTACGAGCCTTAAGTGCCAAAAGTGACTTTCCAACAACTTGCCGTGCGTCGTCAGGATTCTCTTCTAGAAATGATGAGAACGCCTCAGAAAATACAGATTCCACCATTGCACGAGCCTCAACTGTTCCAAGCTTTGCTTTGGTCTGTCCTTCGAACTGAATTTCGCGGATCTTAACTGAGATAACCGCTGTCAATCCTTCAAGCACGTCTTCACCGGTGAAGTTATCTTCCTTCTCTGAAACTAGATTATTCTTTCGTGCGTACGCGTTAATTGTTCGAGTAAGTGCTGTCTTAAATCCAGTGATATGTGTTCCTCCTTCAGCTGTGTAGATGTTGTTTGCAAACGCGAGCACTCGTGGAGTGATGTCATCAACATATTGAAGCGCCACTTCAACAGACTCATACTCATTTGTCTTCTTTTCAGTATAGAAAATATTCTTATGCAACGGCTTCTGCATCTGGTTGTAGAAGGCAATCAATGATTTTAATCCTCCTTCGAAATAGAATGTTTGTGAAGGAACATCGAGGTTCAATTCTCGAATGTAGTTAACACCTTCAAGGTTAATTTCACCTTCATATCCACGTGCATCAAGCACTGAAATTCTAAGAGATCGAACCAAATACGCCTGCTGACGCATGTGGGTTACAAGACGATGGAAATCAAATGTCTGTTTTCCGAAGATTTGTTCGTCGGGCTCGAACATTACAATCGTACCGTTTGATTCTGACGTACCAATCTTTTTAACAGAAGCCTTTTTCACTCCTCGTGAATACTCCTGCATGTACCTACCACCATCTTTGTTAACTTCAACACGACAAAGTACTGAAAGCGCGTTTACCACTGATGCTCCCACTCCATGGAGACCTCCTGAAACCTTATATCCTTCTCCTCCGAATTTTCCTCCGGCATGGAGTGTTGTCATAATCGTTTCAAGTGCAGAAACTTTTGTTTGCTTGTGGAGATCAACTGGAATACCTCGTCCATTATCAACTACACGTACTCGCTCTCCCGGAAGAAGCGCGACTTCAATATCATCAGCAAAGCCTCCCATGGCTTCATCACGTGAGTTGTCGAAAATTTCTGTAATGAGGTGATGGAAACCATCTGGACCAGTGGTTCCAATGTACATTCCGGGACGCTTACGTACCGGCTCTAGTCCTTCAAGGACGGTAATGTCCTGAGCATTATAATTATGTCCTGATGCGTCCTTAGAACTGTTTTTTGCCATCCGGTAATTATACCAAAATACGTACCATTTGTCTTTGGGTATAAGTACCCAAAAACGCCTGACCTGGGTCGTTTTTAAGCCGTTTGGACACATAAAAAGCCGATAGACACTGGGGTGGTGCTACCGGCCACATGACGCCTCCGCAAAACGTCACATTGTGTCAAATCATACGCTGCAAACCTTACCTGTCAAATATATACTTAGCAGCAAAAAACTACCTAACCACAAATCCTGCCTCCGTCATATCTTTTGAAATATCTGCCATTATCGCATCAATGTCTTCTGCAAGGAGTGTCTTTTCGTGCGACTGAAACACTACTCTATATCCATACGATGTTTGACCAGAGTCTTTCTTTTCAAACACATCGAAGAGTGACGAATGCACCGCTAACTCTCCCGCTCGATGTTTAATCGAAGAGATAATTTTTTCATCTGTTTGCCCCGTTGGAACAAGCACTGCGATATCTCGGACAATGTAAGGATATGGAGAAAATGGCTGATATTTTTCCATTGGATGAATAACTGTCTGGAGTGGTTCTGTTGCAATATTTTTTTCTTTTACGATCGCAACTAGTTCATCAAGTGGAATCTCAAAAGAAGCAGTTTTTTCTTTTGTTTCAATAGTTGTAGTTATAGAAACAGTAGGAATCATTGCTTGTATCTTTTGTGAAATCACAGAGAGAATCTCTTCTGCCTTAGCAGTTACAACTTTAGCTTTTTGTCGCGCTGAAGAAACTGCAACCGCAAGCCACAGTGACTCACCGTGTAGAGTAAACACACTTCCGATTTCAAATACAATAACTGGATCCATTCTAAGAAGATCGCCATTACGTGCATTTTTTTCTGCCTCAGCTGCCACATACTGTACAAGTGACGAGCGTAATTTCATCCGCTGTGGACTTGGTGCGGAAAGTACCTCTAATTCACCACTAGGTACAAGTGAGTACGCAAGAATCTCGTGTGCACCTACGCCAACTAATTCATTCTTAAGAATTTCTAAAAACTGCCAAACGGATGCGATTTTGGTTGTAGATACTGATTGAACTTCAGGAACAACAGGTGTAATTTCTTCATATCCAATAATTCGTCCAACTTCTTCAACAAAGTCTTGGTCGATTACCATGTCATTTCTCCACACAGGTACGTGCCACAATAGTTTGTCATCTTTCTTTTCACACTCCCATCCAAAAATATGCGCGGTTGATATACACTGTTCATCTGAAACAGGAACACCTAAAAAGCGAAAAATTTCTTTTGATGAAACAGTTTTAAATACACTACCAACAGCAGGTGTTCCGTGTTGACCATATGAAACAATAGTTACCGTACCGTACACAGCTTGTACAAGTGCCATTGCATACTCCATTGCGACTGTAGTCCAGTATGAAGAAATAGCATTTTCAAATCGCTTTGAGGCATCAGTTTTAATACCGTGAGCTTGCCCGGACTTTCGAATACTTGTTGCGTCAAAGTTTGCTGATTCAAAAATAAAATGTGTTGTGTCGAGCCCTGCTTCTGCTTTTCTTCCACCTTTAATTCCAGCAAGACCAAGGACACTAGAATTATCAGCAATAACTAAATCATCTTGAGTTAGTGATAGCTCCTTCCCATCAAGCGTTGTCATCGACTCACCTTTTTGTGCAGAACGAACAACAATAGTGCCATCAAGCTTATGCGCGTCAAAGACATGCATCGGCTGACCAATATCAAGCATCACAAGGTTCGCAATATCAACAAGTGGATTAATAGACCGCTGTCCGACAGAAGCAAGTGCATCTTTAATACGATCATATACCTCTATATTCGCCACCTCTGCAACAGTTCCCTCAATCGCAATATATGTAGAACAAGCCCCTGATTGAACTTGTAATGGATACACGGGAACATTTACATACGAAACAGTAGGGACCTGTATTAATACACTCTTAACTGTGGACACACCGAGTATTGCACCAATCTCTCTTGCCATTGATGCATGTGACAACAAATATCCCGCCCGATCAGGAAGTACTTTGATATCAATAAGTGTATGGTTGCTATTTGGTATTTTTTCTACACCATCAACTTCTGCTAGTTGATTTGTAATACGAGAAGAAAGCGTCTCCGCATCTGGAAGTGGTGTGTCGAAATATGATTGTAACCAGGAATATGAAAATTTCATGTTATGAAGAAAATTGTGACAGCACTCTAAGATCTGCGGAGTAGAGTAATCTAACATCCGGAATGTCATACTTAAGCATTACCAACCTATCGACACCCATTCCAAAAGCAAAACCTTTCATTTTCTTTGGATCCTTTCCTGCTGCTTCAAATACTTTTGGATGAACCATTCCGGCACCCATCACCTCCATCCATTTACCGCGATAAAACATATCAACCTCTACCCCAGGCTCTACGAATGGAAAGTAACTTGGTCGAAAACGAATTCCAACTTCATTTCCAAAAAGACCAGTGAGGATATGGAGTATGGTTCCTTTTAGTGTTGCCATTGATGCCTCTTCACCAACAAGAAGACCTTCTAGTTGATAGAACTGCACATCGTGCGTTGCATCAGTCGCTTCGTTACGAAACACACGTCCTGGAGCAATGATTCGAAACGGACCGTCATGCTTTTCTAAATACCGTACTTGAACAGAAGATGTGTGCGTGCGCAAAACTTGTCCGGTATCTTTTACCCAAAATGTATCCTGCATATCTCGTGAAGGATGATTTTTGGGAACGTTTAAAGCATCAAAATTATAGAATTCCGTTTCAAGTTCAGGTCCTAATTCCGGAGTGAAACCAATTTTCGCAGCGATTGAAGCGATTTCCCGGATCGTTTGTGTTACTGGGTGCACATGCATAGTGAGTAGCCTAGCACACCTACATGATCACTCTATAGAGGCCTGTGTTGGTGCGTATATATATTACCTCATCACTAATTACAAACTCAGCTTTTCCAGGGAAAATTTGGTATGAGTTTTGTGGTGATCGTATATCAATTTCATATGCATAAATTCCGTCCGCGGTTTGAACAATGACTACATCATCTCGATTTGGAAAGAACTCGAAGTGAACCGGTCGAGTATTTGTTGCTCCGCTTGTGTAGATTGTAATGTCTTTGCCACATGTACCTACGCAAAAATATGCAGGCAATGAAGACGTGGCCATGTCTGTCGAAACATGGATGTTTCTTGTGCTGGTTGCAATGTACACCCTCACCTGCTCTTTTTGTTTTGCAGTCAGTTGTGTGGTTGAAGCAGCTTTGAATAACCCGCTTAAGTATGAAAGTTGTTGAGTTGAAGTGGCTGTTGATGTAGAGACAATCTCAAGTATTGGTGAAGATCTGACAAGAAACGCTGATGCTTCGGTCACACGAGATGCTTCAACTGGAAGCTGTTTTGACCATCTCTGGTATCCATCTTTTTCTGCCACTACAGAATATGTTCCGGGTCGAAGCTCCTGCACAAAGATTCCACGCCTGAAAAAATTAGTCTCACGCGCTTCTGAGTCGTTTACACTAATTCGTACATCAGTATTACTGTAAATATATATTCCACCAGTCCTTACAAGAGATTTCCAGTCTTTATCAAACCGATATCCTGCACTATACAAAAACAATATCGGTACGATCAACAGGAATGCCGCAAAAAATATAATGCGATAGCGTGAACGTACTTGGTGATCTAGTGGCTTCATAGAGTGTAAGTATAGCGCTCGTTATCCGCGATGCTTTGGAGTTACCCAGAACCCGAGATACTTTCCAAGCATGAGGCGAGTCTGTGCATCTAGTCCAGGGATTGCACCAAAGAGTGTAATAGTAAACGGTACAAGAATCCATTGGAGTAACACAGTTACACCTTTTGATGCTTTTACATTAGACGGTCGAGGTGGAAGTAGTGACTGTGAAATAGCAGCGAGAAGTATTAGTCCAACCATGGTGATCATCATCAAATCACGGGTAATGATTGGAAGGTTTCGAGCCAAGAGTGTTGAGTTAAAATCGTGACCACCAAGTGCAAGTGGCAACCACCCGAGAAGGAAAATAATGAGTGGGTTTGTTGAAAGAGACCAGAAACCTTCAAGTTGTGTTGTGACAGCTTTAATCTTTTTCCGAAGCGGAATTCTTTTATTCTTCACACAACCCATGAGGATGTATGGAATATTTTCTACACCCCACATCCAACGTCTATGTTGCTTATAGATATTTTTAAATGTTTGGAAAAATGTTGGTGCAAGGTTTGCATCCATTGATACTGGGTATGAAAGTGGAACCACACGGTAGTCACCATTGTGTGCCAAAAATAGATTCCAATATATACGTGAGTCTTCTGAAACCATGTTTCGTTGCCAATAATTTGCCTCGTAGAGTGTTGTAAAAGCAACCGCGTGTGAAGAGAAGGTAGCGAGTTTTTCTGGACGCTCCTGTTGGATCATCTGCCAGAACGTAGATGAGGTTGCAACGACACGAGAAATTGCTGGAGCTTGCCAGATGTTGTTGTTATATAAAGGAACTGGTTGGAATGATGACTTATATGGATGTTCAGCTGTGAGGAAGTTCCATGTTAAACAATTAAAGTATGCGGGATACGCCACAGTATCAATATCAAACGCAGAAACAATAACATCCTTGTATGGAATCTGTTGCGCATCAAGGACACGCTTCCTTGATTCTTCTGCTGCAAAGGAAATATTAGATCCTTTTCCAGGAATTTCTCCTGGTAATCCTTTGGGATGAAGCGTACCGATAAAATGTTCAAATCTCGATCCGTATCGCTTCTGCATCTCTTGGATAATAGTTTGTGCATGGTCACCCGCACTTTCCTCACCTGCCAAAACCACAATCATCTTCTTCTTGTTGTAGTTGGTCTTAAGTAACGCATCAATACTATGAGAGACAACCTCTTCGCTTTCTTTGTAGAAAGGTAAAAGGATCATGTGGTGCAAGTGCTCATACTTAAGGTTTGAAAGCATTCCCTTCCAATCAACTTTCATGTTGTGCTTGAGACGTTTCCAGTTGTGACGAAGGTGGATTGAAAGATATGCGTTTTTTAAAAGCCAGTACAAGTCAAAAGCAATAATAAAATACGCAACCCATAGAGGTATGAAAAAAGAGAGCACCGCAGCGCCAATCAATGTTCCCCACGCAAGAAGACCAGGGATAATTTCAAAGAACCTGTAGAGAACATAATCTTTACCTTGAAAGTCAGCTGCATGAGCAGCATGGAAATATTTAGTATCCTTGTATTCCACTTGAGCCACTCGTCGGATTCGAACCGACGACCTACTGTTTACAAAACAGTTGCTCTACCAACTGAGCTAGAGTGGCGTATTTTTGTTGTCTTCTTTTTTCTCCTCCTTATCTGAAACCTGTCGTAGATAATCAGATACCTTATGTGATGACTGCTTTGAATACTCAAGTAATGACCACAGTTTTCTATGGATACGGTAGACAGTACTTGCTAGGAAGCGGTACCGCCGTTGTGTCCAAGGAATAAAGGTATCATATACAAAATCATGGAACTTGAGAAGCATTGCTGTTCTCCAATCTTTCAAAACATCTTTTGCCTTATCAGACCAGACTGACACTTTCGCATCTGCCTTTCGGCTAGCAACAGTAACAATCCTAATTGGTCTACCAGACAATGACAACATCTTGAGTCCGACCATGAGTACCATGGCAAGAATTGCACAGGCGAAAATGATCAAAGATAATGCCATAAAAAACAATTACCCGTGTATGTCGAAACGTGCGATACGTCCCACATCAATTTTCTCTCCGAACTTCTGAATTGCCTGTTCGATCAAACCACTGACAGTTATATCAGGGTTCTTAATGTACGGCTGTTCCAAAAGAACTCGCTCTTTGAAATATGAACTGATTTTTCCAGAGAGAATTTTCTCCTTTAGCTCTTCTGGCTTTCCTTCCACTTCACTTGCAAAGAGCTCTTTTGCCTTTACTTGTTCAGCTTCAGGAATTTCAGAAGACCGAACAAATGAAGGGTTTGACGCAGCGACATGCATTGCAATTTCACGTGCAAGCGCTTTGAATTCTTGGTTGTTTGCAACGAAATCAGTTTCTGTAACTAGTTCAACAAGTGAACCAACTGTTCCGTTTGAGTGGATGTATGAAGCAACTGATCCAGCACCAAATACTCGATCACCCTTCTTTGCTGCGATGTCCTTACTCTTCTTTCGAAGAATATCTAATGCTCTTTCCTTATCACCATTAGCTTCTTCAAGTGCCTTCTTACATTGAATGACTGAAACACCAGTCATGTCACGTAATTCCTTGATTTGTTCTGTTGTTACCATAGACATGGCAAAATATAGTTTATCGAGATTCTAAAGCCGCCAATTACTTTACAGCTCCAGGAGTTGTAAATGCCTTTGTGAGCTCATCGAGGATGAGGGCCACAGCAGCCATTGATGCATCGTTTCCAGGGATAGCAATATCAATCTTGCTAAAGTCGCAGTCTGAGCTAGAAAGTGAGATCACAGGGATACCAACTTTCTTAGCCTCTTCAACTGCAATGTGTTCACGCTTTGTATCAACAATGATAAGTGCTTTTGGAAGCTCTCTCATTGTTACAATTCCTGAGAAATATTTTTCGAGGTTCTCAATTTCTTTGTCGAGAATCATTCGTTCACGCTTTGTGTACTTAGCAAAATCACCCTTTTCCTTTTCACTTCGGAGTGTCTCGAGACGAGCTACACGACGCTTTACTTCACCGAAGTTTGTAAATGTTCCTCCGATCCAACGGTTAGCAACATAGGGCATTCCGACAGCCTGAGCTGACTTAATGACAGAATTTCTTGCTTCTGGCTTTCCACCTACAAATAGAATTTGACCACCTTGTGATGTGATTTTTGAGATGAATTCCTTTGCCTCAAGAATTGAAGCTGCAGTCTTTTCAAGGTCAAAAATCTCTACTTTTTCTTTTGTTCCGAAGATAAACTTCTTGGCTGACGGATGTCTTCGTGATCGAACTTGTCCGTAATGGACACCTGCTGAAAAGAGGCTCTCAACGAGAGCGCTTCCAGTTGTTGGGGTTCCTGCTGTTTTTTCCATAATGTCCGGATACTGTACCAGTATTAGGGCTATATTGCAAGATACCTTAGTCAGTATCTTCGTCTTCTCCTGCTCCAATCTTCTCTGGGTGCTCCATCTTATCTATAACTGTGGATATAAGCTCCTCAATAGCACCAGCCATAAGGGTTGGGAGGTTGTGCCACGATTCCTTGATTCGGTGGTCAGTGAGACGGTCCTGAAGGACGTTATAGGTACGAATTTTCTCAGAACGATCAGCTGTACCGATCTGTCCCTTTCGATCAGCTGAGAATTTCTTTGCTTCTTCCTCTGCTTTCAGTGCTTCGAGTTTTGCCGTAAGAATAGTCATAGCTTTTTCACGGTTCTTAAGCTGACTTCGCTCTGAAGTTGAGCGCACATCAATACCAGTTGGTTTGTGGATGAGTCGAACTGCAGTTTCAACCTTGTTCACGTTCTGTCCTCCAGCTCCACCTGAGCGAGAAAATTCCATCTCCAAATCTGCTGGATTAATTTCAATCTTTGAGTGTTTTCGGATCGGCAAAATAGCAACGGATGCAGTTGATGTGTGTACTCGTCCTGATTTTTCAGTTGCAGGAATACGCTGAATTCGGTGCACTCCAGTTTCAAACCGGAGATATCGATATACTTCCTTTCCACGAACTTCAAAGCTCGCTTCCTTGTATCCTCCAAGTGGACTTGCTGACTCGTCAACCACTCCCCATGTCCAGCCTCTAGTCTCTGCATATCGCTTGTACATTTCGGCAAGCTCAGCTGCAAAGAGCGCAGCTTCTTCCCCACCTGCGCCAGCGCGAATTTCAAGGACAAGTTCATTTGGATACCGGTCCTCTTCTTCTTCAGCACGTTCAACTGCAGTTAACTGGTCAGCAAGTCGTTTCTTTTCTTCTTCAACAGCTTTCAAGTCTTCGACAGCTAATTCTGCAAACGAAGGATCTTCAGATGCCAAACGCTTTAATTCTTCCTCCTTTTTAAGTTGCTCTTCATACTGAGACGCCAAATATGACGTTCGGTGGTTCTTTTTGTACTTTTCAATGTCTAGAGTCATGGTTGTGTGAAATAAAAAAAGCGCCAATTGAGACGCTTTTTTCAAAAACAGTATCTATTTCTTCTTTGAGATAGAAGGTCCTTTTGCTACTCGCTTTGCGCGCTTCTCAGCCTTTACGTCAGACTTTTTCTTGAGGTCAGTCTTCTTTGCAGCACTGCGTGCCTTAAATTTTTCTCCTCGTCCAGCAGCATCGAGCATCTTTTCCATTCCAGTATAAAACGGATGGCAGTTACTGCAGATTTCCACGTTAATTTCACTCTTAGTTGAGCCTAGAGTGAATGATTTTCCACATGCGCAAGTAACCTTGGCAGCGGGAGTGTATGTAGGGTGTGTATCAGATTTCATAGAGGGCATTATACTAGTTTCCTTGGATTACGTCAATCATAGTCTCTTGAATTTCTTGGGCCTTGGCCATAACCTGATTTCCATAGAATGCATTCGCAGGTAAACTCCAATTTCCTCCAGCGTAATAGCGTAGTGCAGCGGTACGCTCAGCGGTAAAGGTTTGAGCGGTTGCACCAAGGTCACTCATATAAATTGCTGTTGCAAAAATAGCATGTCGGGCATTCCATGGGTTAGCCACATCAGCTCCTGTTGCTCGGGCAATTCGTGGAGCATACATTTCCCATGTTGATGGAATAAATTGTGATGGCCCCATAGCGCCTCCGTATCCTGATCCAAGGGGACATGATAATGGTTGTGTTTCTGGATCAATTCCAAGTGCGGTTGTGATACGAATAAACGGCTCAATGTCCCGTGTTGGCTTCATGATATTCCTCCACTGCTTTTCAACTGGATCTCCAGGACGGTTACAACGACCTACATTCTTTCCAAGGTCGCTTTCCTGCTTAAGAATGGCCAAAATGAATGCTGGACGTACTCCGGTTACCTTTGATGCTTCGTTAGCATACTCAAGTGCAGTTCCGAATGGGATTGAGCTGGTGTCTCGAAGCGCAAAGAGTGCATTTCTGATTTGTGCTACACGTGTATTTTTAACATTAATCTGGCTTTGGTAGTTTGCTTGTTGCTGTTTAGAAAGATTGAGCAATCGCTTCTTTTCAGTTTCTGCAACTTCAATCTTTCGTTTTTCCCCTTCGATTGAAACCTTCTCATCAATCTCTTGGAGACGCTTTTTATCGAGCTCTGCACGCTGTGCTTCTGTCTGTTGTTTATTTTCCTTAATATCAGTCAGTGTTTGGTTGAGTGATTGCTTTATAAAATGGTACGAATCAAAGTCTTGAAAAAAGTCTGAGAAATTCTGGTTACTCAACACCACTTCACTCAAGCTGAAATCATCCATCTGATCTGTCTTTCGCATCAGCTGCGCAAGTGAATCATGGTTTTTTTCTACACGAGAAGACAGGGTCTGAATTTGTGAAGTCTTACTATTTATATCCTTACCAATACCAGTAATGGCAATTTCTTTGGCACGGATGTTGCTTTGCGCAAGCTTAATTTGAGCAGTGAGCTTTGCCAACTCACCAGCATACGTTGATCCCTTGGCTTGTTCTTGTTGCAAGATAGCTCGCTGTGCATCAATTTCCTTAAGTACAGCTTCTAGCTCTTGTTTAAGTCGGTTTTCTTGTTCAACAATTTGCGCTTCGTTTGGAGCTGGGACAACTTGAGCTTGCGCACTGTGTAGAGATATAAGTTCAAGGGGTGCAGATGCAATGAGGGTAAGTACAGTAAGAGCTAGTACTGCTGTAGATATATACGTTCCTACCACTTTCACGGTTCTCATATACACATTGTACCTGAAACAAAAACCGGACACACCCTTGACATGTCCGGTTCTTGAATTGATATGTAGTTTGAAACTATTTCTTGTCGTCTCCTCCCGCATCAGCACCTTCAGCTCCTTCTTCCTCAACCTTACCCTTCTTCTCAACTTCAATTTGTGAGATATCCATTACTACAGGAGTCTCTTCTTCCTTCATAGCTTCTGAGACTGATGCAATAACATCGTCTTCTTTTGTAACAAGTTCAACACCAGCGGGAAGCTTGATGTCCTTTACGAGAATCTGGCTATCCATTGTAGTGAGTGCAGAAATATCGATAACAAACTTCTGTGGAAGATTTCGTGGTTCAGCTTCAACTTCAACTTCGTGGAGCACTTTAACAAGTGTTGCACCAAGATCCTTCACTGCAGGAGAAACACCTTCGAATTCAAGAGGAATACCTACTTGCACCTTCTGTCCCTTTTCTACTACATAGAAATCAACATGCTGAGGAACATCAGTGATTGGGTTGTACTGAACATCGTGGATGAGGGCTTCTACAGCAACACCGTCACCAGTAAGTGAAAGTACCGTTGATTCTCCAGCTTCGTCTAATGCTTTTTGGAAATCTACAAGTGAAATACTAATAGGGGTAGACTTTTCCTTCTTTCCGTAAAAAACACCCGCAATACGGCCATCCCACTTAAGAGATGCCATTGAGGTCTTCGGATCGCGCTTTGTGACAGATAATGAAATCATGAGCTGTGATTGTAACGTGAAAAGGAAAAAAGTCAATCAATACGAAGGATACTATAGCCCGGCGAACAATTTAAGTCTATTTTCAACCACCTTCGCTACAGCATCTTTAGCTGGTTGTAGGTACCGGTATGGTGCCACTTCTTCTGGGTGTTCGTTGAGGTATGTGTGGAGCGCAGTACGGTATGCAAGGCGTAATTCAGTGCTTACATGCACCAAAGAGATACCAGCCTTGATCGCATTCCTAAAATCAGCATCGCTTGTCCCAGAGCCACCATGGAGCACAAGGGGTGCCTGTACAGCTCCGGCAATTTCTTCAACTTTTTTGATGTTTAATTCAGGATTGTGACCTGAGGCAAGCATTCCGTGGAGATTTCCAACTGCTGGTGCAAGCATATGTACGCCAGTTTCTTTAACGTATCGAATGGCATCTTCTCGCTTTGTCATAAACTCTTCCTTGGCAACATTTGCAGGAACCTCATGCAAGATTTTTGATGAAGATCCAATATATCCAACCTCACCTTCAATGAGAACTGAGCCACCTTTTGACGTAGCATACTCAACACACAACTTTGTATCTGCAATATTTTTATCTAATGGCTCTTTTGCTGCATCATAGATTACAGAATCATACCCAGCATCAATTGCTTCCTTAACGCGCTCTACACTATATGTATGATCAGCATTGAGATATATCCGTTCTCCGTTTGCTCGACGCATGCGAACCAAAGAAACTATTTCATGAAGCCCAACATAGTCGCGCTCACCTTCAGAGACTCCGATAATTACAGGAAGAGAGAGTGCGCGAGCCGTGTCAGCGACCGCGTGGAACATGTCGATTGTAGAAATATTAAAATGTCCTACTGCAATTCCCTTTTCACGAGCCTGGAGAACTTCTCCCATCAAGTCTGTCGGTGTATTCATACACAAAGTATACCCCATTCGAAATAAAATTCCCTTGGGCCGATGATATACTTTTTACATATGAACAAACCCGTTGATTTCCTTGCTATTGGTGATCTCGTAACCGATGCATTCATCCGCCTCAAAGACGCACACGTTTCATGTAACCTGAAAAAGGACACGTGTGAATTATGCATGCGCTTTGGGGACAAAATTCCATTTGAATTTGCCAAGGAAGTTAAAGCGGTTGGAAATAGCGCGAATGCTGCTGTTTCAGCTGCACGACTCGGACTTGTTTCAGGACTCATCAGTAACATTGGTGACGATGTGCATGGCAAAGAAGCAATGGCTGAGCTTCTTAAAAATGGGGTCTCGACTAAATATGTAAAAAGTCACACGGGAAAAAATACGAACTACCACTACGTACTTTGGTTTGAAAGCGAACGTACCATCCTCATTAAACACGAAGCATTCGAATACGTCTGGCCAAACATTATTGATACTCCTAAATGGCTGTATGTAAGTTCTCTTGCAGCTAACACCGAAAATTACCACGATGAAATTATTGCGTATGCCGAATCTCATCCAGACATGAAGGTAGCGTTCCAGCCGGGAACATTTCAGATTAAGCTCGGTATAAAACGCCTTAAAAAGTTGTATGAGCGAACAAGTGTATTTGTCTGCAACGTTGAAGAAGCACATATTTTACTTACTGATTACACTCCAAAGGACGCTGAAAAAATTGCAGGTGCAACAGTAAAAGAACTTCTGTCTATGATGAAAGATGTAGGTCCAGACATTGTCCTCATTACAGATGGACCAAAGGGAGCATACGCATTTGATGGAAAGCAGACACTATTCCAACCCCCCTACCCAGACGTGAAACCGCCACTTGAACGCACAGGTGCAGGCGACTCATTTGCATCAACATTTGTTGTGGCACTTGCAAAAGGACTTCCAATGGAAACTGCACTTTCGTGGGCACCAATCAATTCAATGTCTGTGGTGCAATGTGTAGGTGCACAAGAAGGTCTACTCTCCCAGAAAAAGCTTACAGAATATCTATCTGCTGCTCCTTCAAATTACAAAGTTACAGAAATCTAGAACTAATACGGAGCACACAAGCAGTAGCTAGTATTTGCGTATTCAGAAGAGCACGATGGGAACTGTTCGTCTTCATCTCCAAGATCACCATCATTGCATGATTGTGTTCCGCCGTCATAACACATTTGTTCGTATTGAGCAGCAAAAGTCAGCATCTGTACTCTTTCATTTGGACCAATTCGAGGAAACTGTTCTTCTATTGTAGGACCGCTCGGTGGAACCATGGCATGCGCCACAGAAACAAGTGGATTCTTTACAATTTCTGTTGGAGTAACTGGAATATTCATACTTTGATTTTGCTGTTGCTGCTGAGCCGTTGTTCCGATTAAAAGTCTACATGTATTTACAGGGCCAGCATACGTTGGAGTAGCTAATTTTTGTGAACCAAAGACAACAGCTCCTACTGGGTTGTTTGGACCAAAGTTGTAATACCCAATACTTGAATTTTTATTTGGTATAACAGGAATCGAAGAGAGGTATCCCTCGTTTACCAATTGTTGCATCACTTCATTAAACGCATTTTTCCCGTCCCCTGGAATTGCACCAGCATCCGTTCCACTACTATATGCAACACACGCAGTTCCTGTACCACAACCAGATTGACCATCGAGCGGGTTTGCCGGAGCACTTCCACCCGTTGCCAACATCTTTGCTTGAATAGCGGTGTTAATTTGTTTTACCGTATTTACCTGCGCAGTATCTACTGCCTTGGCACGAGCGTACTGTGTTGAAGCAAAAATAATACTAGAAAGTAAAGACATGATGGATAACACCACCATGAGTTCAACAAGAGTAAATCCTGATGATCCAACTTTAAAACGATGAGATAGTTTCTGACTTATATATTGCTTGAATATGTGTATGGTATGCATAAATGTTATTGTCCTAGGCCAATTGTAGCAGCAATAATAATAAAAGAGATTACGAAGAAAATGATAGAGATGGATAGTAGTATGAAATTAGCAGTGTCTTTTGAGGTGGTAATGCCTAATTTTAACAACATTTTCTCCATTGAAGAGGGTCCTTCGACTGGACGAAGGGACCTGTGGATACTGTGTATATCTTCAAATTCGACTGGGTTGTTGTACTGCTCTTCCATATAGTGGTCCCTCTTTACGCTGATAAATAGACCGTGCACTGAGTATATCACTGCACTGCACTGTTATTTCTTTCTGTGGATTGCTCGTCTGCCCGCTTCAATAATTGATTCCGCATCAAGTCCATAATGCTTAATTAATTCATCTGGAGTACCAGACTGTCCGAACAGATCTCTAATTCCCACAAGTTCAACTGGTACAGGCTCATGTTCTGCTAATACTTCACAGACCGCACTTCCAAGACCGCCTGAAACCTGGTGTTCTTCAACGGTCACTACACTTTTATATTCTTGTGCAACTTTAACAACTAGCTTCTGATCAATTGGCTTAATTGTATGAATATTTACAACAACTACACCAACCCTGTCTTGATCAAGGGAATAAGCTGCTTTGAGCGCTTGGAACAAAATTGGACCCGTCGCGATAATCGCAACATCCTTGTGCCCCTTCTTTGACGCATCATTCTCATAGATCACACTTCCCTTACCAATTTCAAATGGGGTATCTTCAAGTGTAATGATGGGAGTTTTTTCACGAGAAAGTCTAATGTACGCAGGCTTATCCGTTTTAGCCAGCGCAAGTGTTGCCTTTCTTGCCTCAATTGCGTCACATGGAGAAACCACAGTCATATTTGGCATAACACGCATGAGTGCAATATCTTCAATTGCTTGGTGGGTTCCACCGTCAGGACCAACTGAAATACCAGCGTGAGACCCGGCAATTTTTACCGGCCTGTCGTTATACGCAATCGTTGTTCTTATTTGTTCCCAGTTTCTTCCTGGAGAAAACATGGCGTACGAGGTGATGAATGGAATTTTTCCCATCGCTGCCAAGCCTGACGCAACCGTTGCAAGGTTTTGTTCTGCAACACCAACTTCAATAAAGCGTTTTGGAAATTGCTCCTTAAATAGCGACATGTGTGTTGACTCAGTTAAGTCAGCACAAAGACCCACAACGCGTGTATCTTCCTTACCAGCAAGCGCAAGTCCTTCACCAAACCCCTTTCGAATAGGAGAAACGTCTGGAGTCTTTGAAAATATGTTTTTATTAAGCATCATTGTCCTTCGTGTTGAATTTGTCCCGCAAAGCTACGTAGTGATTCAAGAGCGAGCGCAGCCTCTTCTTTATTTGGCGGCTTTCCATGCCACTCAAACTTTCGCTCAAATTCAGGTACGCCCTTTCCTGGAATCGTGTGCGCAATAATCATGTTTGGCTTTCCATATGAACTTTTTGCTTGGTTCACTTTTGTGATGATATCTTCCATGTCATGTCCATCAACCTCAAGTACATTCCAATTCCACGCTTCCCATTTTGCGCGAAGCGGCTCAAGCGGCATAATGTCTTCAGTGAAACCGTCAATTTGAATGTTGTTTCGGTCAATAATTGCAACAAGGTTATGGAGTCGTTCTTTTCCAGCAAGCATTGCTCCTTCCCATGTGTTTCCTTCCTGTAGTTCTCCATCACTCATCAAGCAGTACACATATCGGTGTGTAATCCCATCTATCTTGTCAGCAAGTGCCATACCAGTTGCCTGTGAAAGACCTGATCCAAGAGGACCTGAGCTGTTTTCAAGGATTGGCAAAAACTCACGGTGTGGATGACCTTGGAGTCGTGATCCAAATTTACGGAGTGTTAACAATTCCTTAACTGGGAAATATCCTGCGTGCGCAAGTGTTGCATACAGTACTGGGCAAATATGTCCGTTAGAAAGCACCACTCGATCACGGTCATCCCATGTTGGTCGTTTTGCATCGTGTCGAAGAAGTGAGAAATACAACGCCGTGAAAATATCCGCCATACCAAGTGGACCAGCAGTATGCCCCGAGCCAGCCTCAAGAAGCATTTCAATAATTGATTGCCGAATACGATTGGCAATAAGTTCAAGTGAGCGAATATGCTCGTCTGTTGAATGCAAGAACGGCGGAAGCATGTATAGATTATACAGCCTGTCTAGAAATTCTTTTCAACTCCCGTATTTCAGAAAGAGGATTATCTGCATCAAAAATTGTTGAGCCAATCACAAACGTATCAGCTCCTGCGCTCTGCGTGACAAGCAATGTCTCTTCGTGTATTCCACCATCAACAATAATTCGTGCCTGTGGAAAAAGTGTCTTTGCATCTTTAATTCGTTCAACAGATCGATCATCAAATGGTTCTCCTTGTGACCCAATTGAAGCAATCGTCATGAGCAAGATCGATTTAATACGATCCGCAAATGGTGTAAGTACTGAAACAGGAGTATCAATTTTTAATGCAACTCCAATTTCTGAAAATGCATTACTCATATTGAGTAACTCTGATAGTGAGTCTCCTGCAGCTTCATAATGCACAAAAATACGTTGTGCACCTGCTTGCATCCATTGTTCTACAAGTGGGGCTGGGTCAGAACACATGAGATGGATATCATAATCAACCTCATCCCATCGTGGCAATCCTTCTTCTTGAGCAACAATGCCTTCAAAAATTTTGTCGTGTTTAACGTACGGCCACGTTGGCTTCTTGGTAAATTTACCGTCACAAATATCAATGTGCACAATATCTGCCTCCTCAGCAATCTGTGCTACTCCATCCTTAACATCAAAAAAGTCTCTGGGAATAATTGCAGGTACGATTGTGGGCTTTATTTCTTCCATATACCCTTGATCTTACCAAATGCAGTCTCTGCAAAGCCAGTGATCTGCTCAGCGATGCCAGCTTGGAGGATATCTCCTTCGATCTCAGCAATCTTTGATATACGCTCTTTATGGCGTGCATGGAGCGTGTGGTGACTTGAAAGCCACACTCGAACAATCTGTTTTGCGGTTCGTGTGGTCATAAATCGAGCACCGAGAGAAAGAATGTTCGCATCATTATGTTCTCGAGAGAGTGACACGATCTTTTTGTTTCCTCCATAATAGAGCGCTGCACGAACATGAGGATATTTGTTTGCCACAATTGCTTCTCCTTGTCCTGATCCACCAATTACAATTCCAAGCGATTGTTGTGGATTATCAGACACTGCAGCAGCCGCTCTTTTTATGTAATCAGGATAATCATCAAGCGGGTCAAATATATGTGCACCACAATCTTGAACTTCAAACCCTAATGATGAAATATACGGAATGAGTGCTTCTTTGAGTACAAATCCAGCATGATCAGCGGCAACATATATCTTCATATATGTAAGTGTATCAAAAAATCCCAGAAACCCTGGGATTTTTTGTACACAAATAAATTATTTTATTTGTTTAAGAGTGCGCGTGTGAGTGGTCCGAAGAATCCTGTTCCAATTGCAATTCCAAGTTCAGCTGCACGTGATGTTTGAAATTTTATTAGAGCTGCCTTTGTTCGTGCACCGAAATAACTTGTTTCATTTCCAACTGACCCTGCGCCAGTTGCTGAAATTACATATCCGTTTGCATTGAGATACTTTTGTAACTTCAATACATCTGCATCCGACATTCCAAGAGAAAGGTTTTTTAGGAATGGATCATTTACAGGTGGTGTGGGTGTAGGAGTTGGAGTTCCGCCATTACCTGTAACAGTCGTTCCCGCACCTAAGGACGCAATCAGGCTACCAGATTGAGAAACTGGGGCGGTTGCAGAACACAACATTCCAACATATCTAGGTGCATTAGGATCTGGTTCAGTTCCCTGTGGCATTGAGCTTAGATATGCACTCGCAAAAACAATGTAAGTCTCCCCAACTTCAAAATTTAGTCCACACGATGCACTACTTCCAGATGTGCGAACTTTTTCTGTTTTACGTATCTCTCCGACTGATTTCCAATATGTACTTACTTCAAACGTAGCAATTTTATCGCTATATTCATCTGATGATTCGTTAACTACGGAAGTAACTTTACCTATAAAAACCCCCTGAGATTCATCTAGTCTTTCTTGTGGAGTGTACGCCCTAGCAATACAAGAACACGCATGGGCGCTTGTTGGTACGTATAAACCGCCAAGAATAAGGCTCAACGCAAAGAAACCTGATATTAGTTTTGTCATATACCTTATGACGGTACACCCTTAAAACTCTTACCGCTTCAGTTACATTTGTAAACTACCCTTCTAGCGACTCTGCGATTTTAACTAATTCATCAACTGCATTGTTTTGAGACAGACAGGTATTAACAGCTCTAATTTCAGCATTCAGTTTTTCAGTTTGCCACGACAATACATATATTTTACGATTAGTGTCAATCTGAGAATATTCCAGAAACCGATAATCTTGTTTTCTGCTTATTGTTTTCACCTCGCCAAAAGTAAAATTACTAGGAATGTAAACATAATCTTCTGCCTTAATACCTCTAAATTCTATATACCTTCCTTTGTTTTCTACTCCTTTTCTATTTTGAACAATTTGAAGGTTATATCCTTCATTACATACATAATAATCAATACGAGTATCATCTGTAGGATCAACAAATGCTGGGTACACTAAACCGTACGATCCTGTTTTTTGAATCGTAGGTGGAAAATAAGAAGGGCTACTATAGAATATTGAGTTTTGGAACTTAATATACAAATTGATTCCAACTATACCTATCAAAACTAATACAACAATAATACTTAGTGCTGTAAAAGCTTTTTTTATATTACCGTATCGATTCCGCTGTCTTCACCACATGATCAACAAGTGTGTGTGTATACCCCA
>DAORIS010000006.1 GCA_035438625.1 Candidatus Paceibacterota bacterium | reverse complement strand
AGAGTTTCACTATCTTATCCCCTTCTACTGTACAACAGGAGATGAAGTAGCATTAACTTTTTCCACACTTGTTGAGGAAACCCCAAAATCTGGAGCGGTGAAATAATCAAGAACCGTCTTACCTTCAGCATCTCGACACTCTTTCATTTTTTCAACTTCCTGTATCTGATTATTCCTTGCATTCTCTTGGTAAGACGGTGTGCGCCAGCCTGTGTCAAATATAATCTTTGAATCATCTACATATGCGATCACAGCAGCCGAACTACCTCGCTCGGGTGTAGTATAAAAAATTTCTGAAAGTACATAGTCATACATTTTTGGGTTTCCAAAATTAGGCTTGTTTGCAAGTAATTCCTGCGCAATAATTTTATCTTTAGTACATGTAAATATTCGATCTGTTTCGGGATCAAAGTTGGGCATAAAGCGCTCATGTACTTCTTCAATACTATTACCCTTATCCTTAGCTATAGACATAAATAATCCGACAATTATTGCCGCAACAAAAAATGTCACAATAGCGAGGGCAATAAAAACAATAATTTTTCTCCCCACTCGTCCTGGAGTGCTCATTTTAATATCAATAAATAGTGCAGGAACTAGAAGTGCAACAATATATGGCAAGATCCCAACTGAAAAGATTGCAAGCACCACTTTAATTACCGAACCAATACCAGCTCCGCTATCATTAAAAGCCATTGTAAACAGCAATATGAGTCCCGTAATCGGAATTGCGATACTTGCACACACAGTGGCAATAATTATAGTTAAAACAAATTTTGGTCGACGAGGCATAGGTTCTGAGCTTTGTGTAATGTGAGGATTCACACTCGGAGGTGTAACAGGTGATACGTCGCTTGAAGTTGGTGTTTGATTGTCCATACCCAAAGCATACCAGAATAAGGATACTTATTACCCCCCATCGTTTCTTATTTTGACCTTAGGTGAGGTCGTGGAGGAAGTTAGAACTATATTTGAGAAACTTAATGATACAAGTATCTATATTCCCGTTCTATAAATATAAATCCCCCACTAGTTTTACTTTGTAGGGGGATCGCATTTTTTACTACCCAAGAGGTAGCTTCTGAGTTGCTTTCTCAGTTTTACGTCTTCAATCAGTCATCGTACGGAAGCTGGATGTCGGGCTGAACCTCACGAAAGGCTGGACCAATCTGTTTCCAGAAATCTCTCTCCAGAGCTTTATGCTCTTCTGGAGACATAGCCCTGAGCTTGGCAAGTTCTGCTGCCTCTTTTTCAGCAAGCAATCGAGCTTCTTCAGACATTTCGCTTACTCCGTCGAGTTGGAAATGTTCATTGGACATAACACAACACCTTAAGTTGAAACCTAAGAAACAATCTTGGACATTCCAAGAATCTAGATTTCATTATATCATCTATATTTAAATATGTCAAATATGGCCAGTTTTTAGTTTGAACCAGTTTAATTGCCTAGATAAATGATTTATTTAAGAAATTTATTTCTGGGTGCCTAGAGAGAATCGAACTCTCGATACGGGTTCCACAAACCCGAGTTTTGCCACTAAACTATAGGCACCATGTTGCGAGTTGCAGTCATTTGATCCTGGAACCTACGCAGCTCCACATTATCATGATGGACAAGGTAATGGCAATTATGACAGAGCCAGGCAAGGTTTTGAACCTTATTGTTGTATCTATCCTTATCAATATGATGAACCGCTAAAATACGAGTATCTGTTATTCCACACAACACACATTTCTTTAACCTATCGCTTTTCTGCAGTATTAACCGATAGGTAGTTTTTCCATGTTTCCAGTTAGCATGTTTTTCACCAATGAACATTGAATTCCTCCATTTTGTCTGACATGACTTGGTACAAAAGAATTTTTTACTAACACATTTATTTAAGTCATATCGCTTCTTATATACACTTACACCACACACATGACACTGCATAAATTTTCCCTTCCTTGCACCTTCATACTGACAGTGTGTAGAACAATATTTTCCTGCCCCCTCATTACATGAGAGGGTTTTACATAAAACTCCTCTTCACACTTTTTACAATTCATTATCGGCATACCAAAGAATAACTATTTACCTATGAAGAAATTATAAAAAACCTCCCGCTATCCTCAACAAAACACCCTGTGGTACCATGGCAATCATGACCAATACACCATTTACTCCAACTCCCGCATCTTCAAAAGACCCATACCTATTTCTTCACGAAGAATATAAAGGTGTATCGATATACTCAAATAAACTAGATTGGGCACCGTGTGTACATATTCGATTTGGTTTTTTTGTAGGAGCAGTTGACGATCCAACTGGAAAAGAGGGCCTTTCCCACTTCCTGGAACACCTTCCGTTTAATGGTTCAAAAGCTTTCCCTGATATTGAAGCGGTAAAACAATTCTCAAAAGATTTTCTCCTTGATAGTTTCAACGCACGTACAAGCTCAAACTCAACGATGTACCAGTGTCGCGCACTTCCAGAACACGCAATCGAAGCAATCCGTGGAATGGCAGATATTTGTTTTAACCCACTACTCACTGACGCTGATATCGAACGTGAACGTAACATCATCACCCAAGAAGCATGGGGGCGACTACGAAATCAAAAATATATTAACCACCTCAGACGAGAGATCGGTAGCATCTATCAAAACCATCCTGCTGGCCGTTTTTATAGTCCTCTTGGATGGCCCGAGACAATCGCAGCAACTACAGCCGAAGATCTCCGCTCATGGCACAAAGCACAGTACCACCGTGGAAACTTATGTGTAGTTCTTGTTGGTGCAGTGACCGACAGCCAGATCGAAACTGTAAAACAAACAATTGATCTCATGCCAGAAGGCGCTCGCCTGCCAGACCTTACTCCACCAACTGGGTGGCCAACTCCAAAAGAAGAACACATCGAGGTCACATCTGGAGAGATTGGTATTCCATCAGAACAAGCAACAATTTATTATTCTCGTATTCTTCCGACAAACCACCATACACTTGCTGTTGGAAACATCACTCGAGCATTTCTTCACGAAATCCTTTTTACTGAACTCCGCGAAAAACGTGGACTACTGTACGGACTTTCTGCTGACATCTCAATTAACAAAGACATCACCGAGCACTCAATCTACATTGACCTTGGAGACGATAAGATTGCCGAAGCAGAAACTGCAGTACGAAATGAAATAGATAAAATACTTACCGGTGCATACGCAAATATCTTTGAGAAAGAGAAGAGGTTAAGAATCGACCGAATTAAAGCAGCAGAGTTTAATTCAGGAAGCATTGCAAACGACGCCTTCAGTGACATCGAGTATTTTGACCACCCAATTACTCTCGCTGAAAACCTTCGAGAAGCAGAAGCAGTGACACACGAAGACGCGGTAAATCTTATTAGAGAAGTATTACGTCCAGAAACACTTTACAGAGGAATCATTAGAGCTTCGAAATAACAAAAGACCGGCATCTGCCGGTCTTTTCATATGTGCGCAGAAGAGGACTCGAACCTCCATACCCTTGCGGGCGCTACCACCTCAAGGTAGTGCGTCTACCAATTTCGCCACCTGCGCATATCGATCACGCCTTTGCTATGTATCGCGTGCCTAATCATAATCAAATCCCGCCCAAAGTCAAAAAAAAGCGCAAGGTGTGTACCTCGCGCTTAGTGCGGACCCGATGAACATTCTCTACAAACACAGACACTGTTGTGTCCCAAAAGACACCTAATGCCTTTACTTATCTTCAAAGAAATCCATCTGAGAATCACCTTCCGCCTCCTCCACAACCACAACAGCGTTGGAATAGTTAACATCCTTTGCATACTCCGTTTTGATGTCTACTAACTCATCACGCAACACGTCTTCAAGAAGTTCAGTGAAAAACTCGGCCACATGTGCCCTTTGTGCATTGTTATCAGGATGCACATTTTTCACCCAACAACGAATAATTTCTCCTATTGTAGAGCTCCTGGGAACACGCAATTCATCGTCTGGATCAGTCTCAGTAAAATCCTCTATTCGTATCTGCCGACAACAGACCTTTGCATACTCATACATCAACTCTTTCTCTCGCAAATCACTGAGCTTAGGTATACTGGTTACCCACACTTCTCTCTCGTGAAACGGACGTGCAGCAACAATGAGTGCTGCTGCTTCTTGCCTATCAATCTGTAACGCTTTAGCAGCAAACACTACCTCAAACCACCTACCACCCTCTTCCCTATATTCAAACCAACCGTTCTTAAATAGATATTGAGCAGTTATCTGTTTTTGCAACAGATCCATATTTTTTCCTTTGTACGAACTTACAGCATCCTATGCTTATCAAAAATATTGTCAAAGAAAAAAGCACCCAATGGGTGCTTTTTTCTAACTTGAGAGAGTAGATTATTCTGCTGATTTTTCTTCTGCAGGAACCCCTTCGTGGGCGAGAGACTTTGTCTCAGGAGCAGTTACTTCACGGCGGAGCTGTCGGCTAACTTCCTTTGTTGCCTTTTCACGAATGTGATAGAGCTTTGCGCGACGAACCTTTGATCGCTTTGTAACTTCTACCTTTTCAATACTAGGAGCGAATAGTGGGAAAATTCTTTCTACTCCTACTCCACTTGCAACCTTTCGGACTGTAAATGTTCCTCCTGCCTCAGCTCCATGCTTTCGTGCAAGTACAAGACCTTCGAAAATCTGGATTCGGCTCTTATCTCCTTCTTTAATTTTTTGATGCACCTTAACGGTGTCTCCAGCACGAATATCGAGCTCTTGGCGAGCCTTAATATTGACCGGTGAAATCTTTGCTGCTGTCTTCATATATAGAGCGACACTGTACCATGTAGGCTAGATTTTATCAACTTCTGCCTCTTCTACCCCCTTGAACTGCTTTTCTGCATTCTTGAAATCTTCAGGTAGTGGTGACTCGACTACCCACTCTTTTCCTTTAGTATCTTTAAATGACAACTTACGTGCGTGTAGTGCCAAACGTGTAAAACCAAGAAGTGAAAGACGTCGTGGAGCGTACAACGTATCGTGAATCACTGGATGATTAACCACCTTACAGTGCACACGGATCTGGTGTGTTCGTCCAGTTTCAGGTTCAACACTAATCAAGCTAACTTTTGCTGCATCCCACGCTCTCAAACGCTCAATCCTCTTTCCTCCTTTATTAATGAGTTCTGCATCAAATCCACGATTGAGTACTTTGATGTGTGTTACTGCTTCTCTCTCGCCTCCGCGTGAACCACGGGCTGCAGACCACTGTCGGAAGTCTCCTCGACTTCGTGCGATCGGTCGGTCAATTGTCACCTCATCTTCTTTTATATGGCCATGGACATATGCCACGTACTCTTTACCCATATCTCGATCCTTAAACATCTCCTTGAAGTGCTGGAATGACTTTGTTGTTCTGGCAATCAAAAGTACACCTGATGTGTCTTTATCAAGTCGATGTACAATCCCTGGACGAATAATTGCCGGTCCTTCTTTTACTTCAATAGACTCACCCACCCCAACAATCTCTGGGTACTGTTCAGTCACCAGGTCTGCGATAGTGGTATCAGTTGATCGTCCGTCACCATGGACCATAATTCCTGCTGGTTTATCAATAACCAGGAAATCAGGACTTTCAGCTATAACCTTGAGCTTAGTATTCTTCATGTATCCTTCTTTCTCGCATCAATCGGGCCTAAAAGCAACTTATTGAGCCAATGACATTGCCCAGAACCTAAAAATACTATAGGATACCCGTATGCGGGATTAGCTCAGTTGGTAGAGCAATTCATTTACACTGAAAAGGTCGGGGGTTCAAGTCCCTCATCCCGCACCTCGGATCATTTCATACCCCGAATTGAAATCGATATCTCTAGGAAGAAAAGTTTTTATTTGTCGAAGAATATCTTGTGGCAGCTTTAGTTTGATATGTAGACGATGTGGTATTTGTTGACCCTCCTTTTGACGTCCCGCAATAATATCGCCCTTCTTAATGGGTCGAGAATAGATAACTATTTCTTCAATAAGCTCATGGAGTAGTGTGGTGAAGTGTGTCACGATCATCGAAACTCTTTTCCAAGGCAGCCTTGTACTTCTCTGAAAATAGGTTAAGGCTTTCAACATATCCTTGAGATATGACTGTTTGAGAAATTTGCTTGCGTACCTCTTCGAGTTCCTCGCGAGCCCTCCTTTCAGTCGTACTTAATTCCTCTACTCTAGATTTCAATCGACTTATATCTATCCCGCAAGTTTCATGTAATTCAAAAAGACGCTCTTTACGAGCTGGCATTGCGTTTATAAGATCAATGATTTGTTGCTCCAGTTCCACCCGTCGTCGTTCCAGTAGAGGTAACGTACGTAGAGGTTGCCATCGGAGTCGCGGTTGTGTACAGAGTACCATCTTTGTCACCACCCCTTAAATACTCTTGGGGTTGAATCGTATTCGACATCATAATGTCCTAGTACTCTGTACCAAGTATCTTCTTTTTTGTTTGAAGTTTCTGCATATACCACTCTACTCGAAACCGTAATTGCGAATATTCTCGGTATATGGATACTGGGGTCGGTAGCAGGAAATCGTAATCTCCCACATATTCACCTACTGCCGTCTTACACTGTATCAAAAGAAAACCCCGTGCGAAATGCTCGGGGTTCCAGTTGAACGCTGTTCTGGATAGCGGTTGTCGAGAAATTTCGACGAAGGACTAAGTTCAAAGGGTCTGAAAGACCAAAGTGACATAGTCCTAAGTACTAACTTGTGAGACTGCCGCAGGGTGGCCACTGCGCCAGTCATTGCCGAGCCAGTGGTCGCACCAGTCCCACCTGTCGTGGCGCCAGCAGAGGTAACGCACGCAGAGGTTGCCACCGGAGTCGCGGTAGATGGTTCCCCAGAAGAACACGACTTTACCCTTCCATTCTTCCGAGATGAGTTCGGTATGAGCGAGCAGATAGTCGAGAACGTTGGCGTTCATGACGGGTATATTCGCCAGCTCTTTGCGGAGCTTGTTCCCTTTGACCCTCTTGTTGCCCATCTGGTTTGGAGAGAGGTGAAGTGCGACCTTTAAGGAATCCCACTCCATCTGTCCACCTTTGCGGTGTTCTTTCACCGTCCAACCATTCGGCAAATATGGGTTGGTGTCGCAATCGATGACGTGCCTCATGACGTTGATATTGATAACTGCACGACCCAACATAACTTCTCGGAAGAGACGCATTCGGTCTGGATCAGACTGACTGAAACGCTTAACGTCTGCGTTTGACCACTTACCACGACGGAACGCTTCCTTCACTTCACACGCTTGGCCAACATCGAGCGTAAGGTCGCTCATAGTTGATTCCTTTCTTGTTTGCAACAGTGTTCTTTCGAACGACGTTGCGACTTGGATTATGCTGTTGTCCAGTAGGACGAGCTCACCACACGGCTTTGCCGCAGCTCACAATAACCCTTACTAGAGCCACTCTACGCTATGGCAAATTCACAAGTTATTTCAAAGTTCTAACTGTATAAGATTATACACCCAAATATGATATTTGTCAATAGAGCCACGGCAAACTCAATACTTCCTTATCTTAATCATCTTTTCATCCCAATTCTCCTAATTTCTTTGTCGATGTCATAGCAAAAAAGTACTAGGTTATATTTATCTACATACTTGCACTTGTGAGTATGAAATGATGGCTCACACTTTATAAAAACCTGGCTTTTGCCAGGTTTTTATTTTCACAATTGTATTAAAAAATGTCCCTACTCCAAGTACTCTGGGATAGGGACATTGATAGGAACTCACTTGTGAAATGCCACTTTCTGCAAAATGGACAGTATGGTCATAATGACCACTAAACCAAACAACAACCAAGTTGCACTTGGTGACCAGCTGCGTGAGTTTGAAGCCATACAGCCTCCTTGTTTAGAGTGACGGTAAATACGTAAATACAACGAACACTTGGAATATATTATATCATATTTACAGGTAAAGTCAAATATCTGGGGATTACTGACTTGCCGCCTTGACGAGCCTGCTATATTGTTACATTTATGAACATTTATCGCATTCTACCCGTGACCCTTTCGGCTTTCCTCTTTTGGACAGCAGCTATTTGTGCGGGTGTGCGGAGTATGCTCGGAGTATAGAAACCTATACACCTCCTCAGAAAACACCCCGCACGTCGGGGTGTTTTCTTTTGGGTCCTGGACGCATGCAATGTTTCCAGAACCCAGAAGGCACTGTGCTAACTGGAAGAAGTTCTTTTAAAAGGAGTTCGAAATGAGTCTAGCGAGCAATGCACCACTTGAAGATACATACTTCCCTTGCATCATCAGTTCAAGGTCCGGAGACGCAAGTGCGCTTTCGGCAATACAAAAATTCAGAGAGTTTGAGAAATCACCGACTTTAAAAAAGAGAGTGGTGGAAATTGAAATTCTGGAGGGTCAGGACACAGGAATCTGCATTTATTCAAATACAAACCTCAGACAACTGTTTAGTCTTAGGTATGAGAAAAGGGACAGAGTGTACTTCATTCAGTTTAATCCGATAATCCTTTCATCTTCGAATAAAAAAGACCCGCATGCTCGGCTGCGAGACATGTACAACCAAATCCGAGCAATGGTAGGAAAAAATGTGGAAGAGTGGCACAGAAGGTCTGCACCACTCCGCAAACCCAGGTCCACCAAAACTTCAAAACCAAGACCCCGGAACAGATCAACGAAAGAAGGTCTCGCATACTTGTTCGACAACTAAATAGACTCGTCACACCCCCGCTCCATAGCAAGCGGGGGTTTTTATTACTATAATAAGTACATGAAAGAATTTCTTCAGAGCGAAAAACGTGAACTTGAGACTCAGTTTGATATAGAACAGGCCGAGGAACAAAAATTACAAAAGGAACGAAAAGAAAGCTTCGATGTATATCAGTTACTTATTAAAAACGGAGCAGCATTTGAAGATGAGCTCAAACATAAATACGCGGAAGAAATTGAAGACCAGGGAGAAGAAATACTCTCACAGGTAATAAAAAACAAAGTCGATAGTATGAAGTTGCGTATCACCTCCCTTACAAAAGAACTAACGAGTAACCTCATTAGTTACGTCAATTCGGTAGACGCGTATGACCGATCAAGTCTACACGCTAGATCTGGGCCTCAGTCACCAGGTTTTGACCCCGAGAAAAAACAAAAGGCTCTAGGTGAAATTACAACAGCTGATCAGTTTAGAAAAAAACAACATAACAAATTGATCGATACCTTAAAAACCCTCCTAATTTCATACCAAAATGCCTCTCTTGACACATCGTGGAAAAGTGTGGTAGGATACGAAAGGTACGACATCCAGCGATGGGCTGAGAATGTACGTGACGAAATGAACCTTCAGCGGGAGAAATATGGTTCCAGATCCTCTGTCGCGTAGCGAGCGAAAGACGTTTCTTGAAAAGATTAAAGGGCACACTAATTTAGTCCTCGAACTACGAAGACTGACGGACTGGGCTCTTGAATTACGCCCTAAACTTACACCATTTGTGGTGCAAGAAAAGGAACTTCCCCAACAACTCGTAGTCGACAAGGAAAGGTTTCAGGCTGTACGTAACCGATTTCGTGAATCATGTTCACAAATAGGTATCCGTACTTCCCCATATCTACTCGAAGACTACTGCACACTGGCTAGTGAGATCAATTCTCTCTAGTCTTTTTTTTACCCATACTGTGCTATACACATAGATATGCAGCCACCCCATGCAACCCTTGTGCATGACTCTCGATTGAGAGCTGAGCAAATGCGCGGCTGGGGGACAATTGTACCGTTACACGAACATCCACTCAGTCAACCAGTAATTCCTCCTGGATTTAGACTCATTGCCATTAGCGACATCGATGAAATTAAAGATGTCACTGATCGTGAAAATTTTAGCCTTTTTGCAAATGGTCCAAGTGTTCGAATTGATACGCCTGGGAGTACGCACCCAGGCAAACACGAGTCCCCAAAAGGAGTTGAGTGGAAATTATATGTGGTACCAGAAAAATACGCAGTAGATATTGATCAAAAGATCGGGAGCAAGACCTCCCTATAATTACATCACCAAACGTTTTGTGCGAAGGTCGTGCAAAATCTTACACGGCTCAACTATTCGAGGATCAATAATTCGATAAAAGATATTCTGCCCTTGTCTTCTGGTCTGCACAAGACCACTATGTCTCATGAGTGCTAGGTGTTGAGATAGGTTTGCTTTTGAAAGTCCTGTTATCTTCAACATCAACTCTACCCCCATCTCCCCTCCCTTAAGTAGATTTAGAATTTCTAAACGCTTTGGGTTAGCAAGTACCTTATAGATATTGGCATTCTTATCATATGCTTCCTGCGGAAGACGAGTCTTCAATGTCACTTTCACACTCGGTGGTAGTTTCGTAGTTTCGATAGTATTCATTATTGGCAGTATACCAAAAAATATTATTCTTTCTTATGTGTGTGCATCACCTCTAAATCTTTTCGTAGAGCACGAATCTCTTCTCTGACATGGTGGAGTGTCACCACTTCTTCTTTAACTAGGTCCTTTGTGTTCTCTTCAAGCTTCTTCTCGTGTCTAATACCAGAAATGATGATCCTGTCTCCAATAAATACAGAAACAAACAAACCCGTGAGCATCAACATAACAATTGATAAAACAACCTGGATTGGCGGATAAAATAGCCATGCAAAAACAACATGTGAACGCATGAGCATGTCTGATGTTTCCCACACACCTCTCCAGAAGAGCACAACACCTACCCCACCAATCAGTGAGTACGTCAGTAAATGCCTACTTAATAGCGCTCGTACCTCATCTTCTAATCTATCGAAATAACGCACTATTTTTCTCATAAAATTTTATAACGGATTAATATGTGGGGCTCCACGCATGTGTTTTTCTGCCTCAAGTACGATCTTTTCCATAACAGTTACCGCTTCAACTGGGTACGCTCCTTTTGCGGTTTCATCAGAAAGCATCACAACGTCCGAGCCCTCGAGAATTGCTTGCGCAACATCACTGACCTCTGCACGTGTTGGGACAGGATTGTCCACCATTGAGATAAGCATTTGAGTAGCGGTGATGACGGGTTTTCCTGCCGCCTTACATTTTTTGATAATCATGTCTTGCACAAACGGAATTTGCTCAATTGGAACTTCATTTCCCATATCTCCTCGTGCAACCATGATTGCGTCTGAGGCAGCAATAATTTCATCAATAAATTCAATCGCCACACTGCGTTCAATCTTTGAAATAATGCGTTGGTTACCACCGTGAACCTGTATTTCTTTTCTGCACACCTCAACATCGTGTGCATTTCCCACAAACGAAAGTGCGATGTACTCAACACCCTGGTCAGCTCCAAACTGAATAAACCCCTTATCGTGCTCCGTAAGTGATGAAATTGCAGTGTGATTATATGTATGACCCGCTTCTTCCTGTACGCGAGGGCCCGGAAGGTCGATGACGATTGGAATGTTTCTACCAACTTCCTTTCCAACTTCTCTAATTATCTGAATTTGCTGTAGTCGTTCTTCTAGACTTCCCCATGAAAAATTAAGTCGGGCAACATCCATCTGATGCTCAATCATTGATCGTAAGATTTCTCGTTCTCCAGAGTGTGGGCCAATGGTTGCGAGTATTTGTGCGCGTGATGTCTTCATGCTGGTACGTCTGATGATGTGCTTCTAATTTCTTTGGTGACCATGTGTCCGTCAGTGTCCACGTCATAGACAATGATAGAACCAAACGGAACCTCTACGTCTGCAATTCCCTCATCTGATACATTCTCAATATACTTAACGATTGAGCGGAGTGAGTTTCCATGGGCAACCACAAGTGTATTTTTTCCTTCTTTCACTTTTGGCAGTACGTGTTCCAAGAAAAACGGCACCGCTCGATCATATACATCCTTGAGTGATTCCCCTCCTGGAATTGGGTAGTCCCATCCACGCCTGAGCGCTTTGAATGTTTCCTCACCGAGGAGTTTTTCCATTTCCCATTTGTCTTTTCCGGTGTATTCACCATAATCTCGTTCATTTAATGCAGAAGAGTGTTCAGTTGGAACTTCATATCGCTCACAGATATTTAACATACATGAAAGTGTTTCAATTGAACGGACCTGCATTGAAGCAAACGCACAGTCTATGTACATGTCCTTAATCAAGAGACCCATGTCTTCTGACTTTTTAAATCCATATTCAGTGAGGTGACGGTCTCGTGTACCTGTCCACTTCCCTAATTTATTCCATTCTGATTCGTGGTGCCGCGCTAGTATAAGTTTTCCCATGTGTACATATTAACAGCTGTCTACCCCTCTCGCTTCATCGACACTCTTAAACCCATCTCGATCAAGTAACTTCACGAGTCCTTGGTTAATTTCTGATATCACTTGAGGACCCTCAAAAATCATACCGGTAATGAGTTGCACAAGGGATGCTCCGAGTCTGATTTTTTTGTATGCATCCTCTGCAGTAAACACACCACCTAACCCAATGAGCATATATCGCTTCCCTTCTCTCTTGTATATATACGAAAGCATGCGGTTAGAAAGCTCTTCTACCGGCTTTCCACTTAGCCCACCAACCGCTGGTACAAAACTGTCCTTAACGAGTGGGTTGTTTTCTTTTTGTTTTGTAAGGTTTGTACAAATGATGCCGTGGATTCTGTGTTTATGTACAACATCCAGGAGGTCATTTAATTCTGATTCACTTAAGTCCGGTGAGAGCTTTATAAAAATTGGTTTTTTGGTTGGGATCTCGTCGAGAATGTCGAAGAGATAATCAAGTTTATGTGGTGTGACAAATGGTTGCCCACCACAGGTGTTAGGGCAACTAATATTAACGGTGATATATGTTGCGACCTTCTCCATCACCTTAAAGGCTTTTGTATAATCATTTATTGCCGTATGAGTATCGATTGTTTCCAACGAATTAGTCATTGCAACATTAACTCCAAGTGGAACCTTGCACTTCTTCCCCTCTAGACGCTTTGATATCACGTCACACCCATCATTTTTTAAGCCATAGTATACTGCCAAGCTTTTTGACTTAGGCAACCTCCACAGTCGAGGTTTAGGATTCCCTGTACACGGCTCCCCGGTAATTGAACCGACTTCTATAAAACCAAAACCGACATACGGAAGTACGTCGGTTAATTCAGCGTTCTTATCAAACCCAGCGGAGAGGCCAATCGGGTTTTTGAAATGGATTCCCAAAATGTCTTGCTCTAGTTTCCTGTGTTTGTATCCCAAAAAAAGCCATGTGAGTTTCCTGCCAAGTGAGTACTTACCTAAGGTCGCCCCCACCCTTACCATAGAGTCATGCATGAGCTCTGGATCATTGAGAAAGAAAATCGGTTTTAACACAAACCTATATAGTATGTGTAGTATCGAATTTCTTAACCAAATTAGTATTTCTTTCATACAAGATGTAATTTCATAGTTAATGAATTACTTAATTTCACTATACCATGGCGAAATAACCGCAAACAAGTGCAGTTATTGACCTTTGATATAGAATTTTCCCTGGAGATAATTCTCAATGACCAGAAAACTTGGGAAGTATCGAGGGCTCGGCAGATCTCTAAGATCAAACCATTTCCATTCGGTAATTTCATCTGGCTCAGTTACTGTCGCTTCTCCACTCCAGGTGTGCGTAACGAGTCCAACTGTCATAAAGTGTGCAAAATCATTTTTACAGTTGTGAACCGAGATTACTTGAGGGTCTTTAATTGTAATTCCTGTCTCCTCTTTCACCTCACGAATTGCACCACCTTCAAATGTCTCTCCCCACTCGAGCTTCCCGCCCGGAAGACACCACTCCCCAGCACTTCTGAATGCTGAATCCGCTTTGTCAGGATCTGGGTGTCGTAACCCGAGAAGCACTTTGCCGTCTTTTTCTAATATCACTCCAAAACCAGCACCAACACGCTTTTTCTCTTCTGTCATATATACAGTCTACTATCTTGGTGCCCTCGGAGGGAATCGAACCCCCATCAAGGCCTTAGAAGAGCCCTGCTCTATCCATTGAGCTACGAGGACAAAATCACCCGGCACCAATACTACGATATTTTGTTACGATCCGATAGCTGGGTCAACTGGGATGGGGAGTAATCCAGCTCGAGCCTCTCCATATTTTTTTGCACGAACGTTCACGTCTTCAATGGCTTGCGAGAGACGGTTTCTATCAACCGTTGTGGGCACTGCTCTCTCTTCCGGGGCAAATGAGAATAGCGTACCTGAATTCACCTTGTATGCAAGGAATGCATGGAGTACTGCAAGCGCTGCTGTTGCTATACACACAAATCCAGCAGCAAATGCCCAGTCACGATATACATGAAGCGCGTGGTCATAGAGTTTGACCGATGATTTTTTCTTTTTAAAGATTGAATTGAGTGAGATATTCATATGCTATGAACCAATTTCCTTAAGGATACTAATATCTGCGGCGATACGCCACCCTGGAGTCTGGCGAACTTTCTGCTCCTTTGGTGCGGCGGAGAGTATTCCACTTCCTGAACTTGTGACGGCTGACGAACCTGCGCCAGGATCGTTAATACGAACACTATCAATACGCTCCAAGTCAACACGAAGTATTCTTGCCTTAAGCGACATTGATTCAAGCTTTGCTAAAAACGTCATCACTTCTTTCCACGAGCCTTCGGAGACCAACTTAAAATCCAGTGCTGCATATGGCTCTTGTGGACGCTCTGAGACAGAGAGAATTTCAATAAATGTTCCCTCTTCTCGCGCAACAGATTCGAGAAAGTTAATTGCATCTACTTGTCCATCGGAAGTGACTACCGAATTCTGTAGGGCAACTACATCATCTTTAACTTCACTTTCAAGCTGCCGGAGAGACATCTGTTCGTCAGATACCTTTTTAAGCACCACCACCTCTGCTCCTAAACTGTTACTTCCCCGCTCAATTGTATAGAGGTGATAAAACATCGCTGCATATAGGAGAATTGCAGCACATGTAACGGCGCATGAAATGAATGTATATTTTTTAAAAGAGTAATTCATGGCTAGTTTCGTATAGAAATAGTGAGTGTGAACGGAATATTTGTCTCACGGGTAAAGCTTTCAATTGGAACTGCCACCTCACCAAATGACGGTTGTTGCTCAAGTGTTCGAACATATCCACGGAGTGCCTCACGATTTTTTGCTACACCTTGAATCTCAGCACGAATCGGAGCGTCTAATGCTGAGGAAAAACTAAAACGCAGGACTACAATCCCAGCCGGTCGTGAAGAAATTATCTGAGAGACCAGCGTACTTACGTTTGATTCAGGAATTCCCGTAAGTGATGTAGATAACTTCTCAGCAGCTGTTACCACCTGCGCCGCACTACCCGCATTTCTTTGGGATGCAATTTCTACAGACTCACGTTCGATTTTTAATGTTTGGTTACGAGTCAGCGACAATATATATGCCGGAACAAGGAGCGCTGTCGCGATGAGAATAACAATTGTGATTGCCCCACTCCAAATGAACGCCTGGCGATAGTGATACTCTCGCTGCAGTGCTGCTTTGATTTCGTTTGGTAGAAGATTAAACATACAAAATTACCAGTGTAATGCTTGTGGGAGTGCGACCCCAACAGCTGGTGCGTATGCAAGTGAATCAGCATACTGCAACTTTGGAACATACTCATCGACCGAAAACGCGTTCGTCCACACATTAGCCTGCTTTACCGGGAGCTCTAGGGAATCAGCCAAGTATTTTGTAAGTCCTGGAAGTACCGCCGGTGCTCCTGAGATGATCACCGAGTGAATTGGAATCTCACGCTCGTCTCTACTCTTCCAATACTCTTTAATACGGAGCACTTCATCGCGCACCACTGAAAGCATGTTTGCAAGAGATATGATGATTTGCTCGTGTGTTGCACCTTCAACAGGTGTTCCACGTATTGCTTTCTTAACATCAGCCGGAGAAAGTCCGGTCTCACGCTGCATACTTGCTTCCCATGCTGCAAGTCCGTAATCAAGTGTCGTTGAAAAGTATACCGCTCGCTTGTACGTGATTGCGAAAATAGTACGCACATCGCCAACGTGCACAATAATACTTGGAGGCATATCGTCTTCACCTAGAATTGCGTCAGCTACTGCCTGTGACTCAACTTTAAATTGTAGCGGTTGTATTCCTGCTGTTTTAAACACCTCAAAGTATGCGCTAGACACTTTCTGGTGAGCCACACGAACCACCACATCAACCTTATCAGCAGCTGCATCAATAACTGTGTAATCAAAGAGGGCACTTTGCATATTGATCGGCACCATTTCCTGGATCTTCCCTGCCACTGCATCTGAAATACTACTCTCTCCTGAGCGGTTGACTGTAGTTTTAAAGATATATGCCTTTTCGTCAGGAATAGTCGCTGCACAAAAACGAATGCCGTGGTCTTTGTTAATTTCAACGAGTGCCTTTGCCACTTCTTGTGGGGATTGAATAACACCAAGTGTTACCACTCCTTCTGGGAGTGGATACATTCCGTAAGATTGTAACTTCATTCCCTTTCCTTTGGGGCGAAGCGTAAGGACATAGATTCCAGAGTCGGTAATAGAAATTCCACTATGCAACAAACGCAACATGTTTGGTGGCGGAAACAAAGAAAGAAATCGATCTATGAGCGACATACACATATAGTATATCGCACTCTAGTATGTGTGAGTTTTAAAAACGGGGAAATTTTTTATCCAACTCGTGTGCCTTCTGGAATATCAGTGAGCGGTCCGATGATTGAAAAAAGTGATTGTGCTTCAATTGTCTCTGTCGCGGGAGTTTCAAGTGATGCTGCGAGAATCATTGCTTGGCTTTCAAGTCCACGGAGTGTCCTTGGCTCAAGGTTAGTGACAAACACCGCCTTGGTTCCAGGAAGAGACTCTAAAGAAACCTTTAGTGCAATTCCTGAAACTACTTGTCGCTCTCCAAGAGCGCCAAAGTTAACCACGAGACGAAGTAGCTTGTCTGTATCAGGTACTGGCTCGGCAGAGATAATCTTTCCTACCGTCATTTCAACCTTCTTAAAGTCATCAATATTGATCATGTTTGTATACTAGTACATTATCTTCCCTTCTGCATATCGAGGTATGACTGAAGAACAATTGCAGCAGCATGCGCGTCATCATCTATAGACCTTTCAGTATTTCGTGTTCGGGTCTGTGGTCGTGCTTTTTTCTGACCAGGATCCTGATTTGCCTGCATTGATGAAAATCGCTCATCAATAAAAACTACTTTGATAGACGTCTGTGAACTTACAGCATCGGCAAACAACTTCGCTTCCTCAACAATAGTATTGTCCCCTCCAGAGAGATTTGTGGACTTACCCATCACAAGTACCCCTACCTCTAGATCTTTAACGAGCCGTGCAATATGCGCCTCTCCCCCAATACGAGGAATCACTCCATACGGGAATGCAAACGTTCCACCGTCATCAGAAAGCGCAAGGCCAATCTTCCTTGTTCCATAGTCAATGCCAAGCGTCTTGGGTGATGTCATAGCTTCATTTAATTAGAGATCATGGAAATATGCAAGAAAATAAAAGACCCTACGAAATACTTTTGGTATTTTGTAGGGTCTGTTTCCTTAGTCAAAGATGATGCGAAGGACCAGGAACGCACCAAATGTACTTATCACAACAAGTGTTCCTGCTACAAACGCCTGCCAGGAGCCTTGTCCATACACAACCATCATGCAGCATAAACTAACCGCCGCACCAATTGCACACAAGGCATGCATGAAGAAGCCAATCCATGGATTAGCAAAGTTTGATTTCCATGAAAACACAAGGTGAATTGGAGAAATCAAGTTTGCAACCATGAGAATCCATCCGAGCATTGAAAATCGTTCGACACCGACCGAAAGAGCAATACAGATTGTTATTGCGAGTCCGATACCATTGACCAAGATGACTATCGCGAGTAGCGCCATTAAAATGGCCAGAATTTGAATCAGCCGATTCGCAGACACTTTCTTATCGAACGCCTGTGACGACATTTTTCCACCAAGAGTCATCTAAACCTCCCTGAAGTATGAGTTAAAAGTTCTGTACTTTCTACAGCCTATGCTTCCTTAGAAAATATGCAAGAAAAAAGCCTTGTACATAACCTAATGAGGTATGTACAAGGCTTGATCAATCTGGCGCGAAATATTCACACCCAACAATGAGCGAGGTAAGACCAGTAAAAATACATGCTAGTCCCCACATTGCAATATCGGGTCCTGGAATGAGGTATGCACACCCGCAAGGAATTGCAGTGACCACAGCACATACAGATAACGTCCACAGTGCTGTCTTTCTACAACATTCAGGAAAAACATACTTGATTTCAAACAGGTGGATGAAAAACAAAGCTGTACCAATTGTGCTTGCTACTACAACAATCCAGCCAATATGGTGCAGTGTGATCAGATCCACCAAGACACTAAGACAAGCAGCAATGGTCAGTCCACCAACACAAGCAATCACAAACGCAATTGCTCCCACAATCAGAATTGCTCGTGATTCGTTTTCACAAAGTACCACCCTCTCAGTACGAGGAGTAACTTCAGTAGGTTCCGTCTCTAACATGATGCCTCCAGTAGAAGTTAATGATCTAACCTATTTGGTAGCCTATGCCTAAACAAAGAAAAAGCAAATTTGAATGCAATACCTTTGTTTCTTGGTACTCCGCTGAAAGTGTTCTTACTGCGCATGATCGACTCTCAATCAACGTATTTTTATGAAAAGAAAAAGGCCTGGAACTATGTTCCAGGCCCAAGTGACTGTAGAGAAACCTCACTCTGTAACCTCGTGTCCAGAAGTGTGGCTTGGCCGAAAGATCTCGTATCGCTCTTTCACGTTGTTCTCGAAATTGGCGACTAACGCATCAACAATCCCCTTACTTGTTTTTGCGTTTGAGAAATCAGGCTTAGCATTGACGCTGACCGTACTAATACGGACCACAGCGTCAATCACAGCCCGCGAATCAATAGACAACAGTGTTTCCTCTACTGATCCGTCACCAATCAGTGTGTGGCGAGTAAACTCAAACTCACCGTGTAGGTGATAAAACACCACGTGTCGAACTTTTTCCCCCGCGCTTTCGCTTCCCACTTTCACTTCCACTCCTGAGTCTATACTCGTGAGTTCAAGTGTGTGCCAAGGACGAAAAGCAATGCACTCATACTCCCTTTCAATGGTGTCAGGGAGAAATGCATATCCCATGATTGATGGGTCCCATCTTTCTAAATCAAATGATTCCCAAAGAATAACGGTAGGGATCCACTTGTGCCGAGATACGACTTGCCAAAACTTTGCAGGATTCATATAGAACTCCGGTTTGTGCCCATATAGAGCATGTAAGGGACCGGCTGACACAGTGCCAACCATCTGTGTATATTATATCATAATATACACAATATGTCAAGTATGTCCCTGCGGTCAACAGTATATAAGAAAGCCGCCTTCAGGAGGCGGCGTGAATAGGCAATTTAAAACTCAAAACACTTTCCCCAGCCGAAGATCCTTTATCCGTTTAGGAGTCTTGATTACTCGCTTTTTATAGATTCCCCCGTACGGAATTTGCGACCATGGTCCGGGCTTACTTACCGACATTGAGTGCCTGATGAGTATCGCTGCTCTGGCGCGAGGTATTTGATATGTAACTTTGAAAGTTGCTGTCTTTCGTTTACTCATTACGAACCTCAAAAGAGTTTGGGACAGAACACTTGTTAGCATGATAAGTACATATAGGAGAAATACAAGAAACCGCAAACGTAATATAAAAAGAGCTATGATCTTTCGATAAATAAAATACCACTATTTAGTATAATTGTCAAATATACAAAGAGCGCTGGGCTGTTAGATATTTTTATATATTGTATCGTTCCACTCTTATTCCTAAGACTCCCCATCGGGATTCTTCCTCAGTGGAATAGTATTGATAAATTCCATTCAAATCTTCTTTAGTCTCTGAACCAAACACTTCAAATGGGAATGCATTAAATAAGTCTTTAAAAGTTTTATATTTTAATAGTTCTAATACTTTAGTTTTAACTGTTTGGGTAGGATCGGACAATAATGAGAATTCAATATCATCTCCCACTTTTAGGAGTTGTCGTTTTTCGTCATTCAATCGTATCTCAATAGACTTAGAACCATTCTTAATTTTTATAAATGGTTCAGATTGCAACTTCATGTGGTGAGTCATAAGTAAATCCTAACAAAAAAATTGGCTGATTTTAGGAGATAACTCTGTTTACGACAAATTATTGAGGTTATTAGAAATTGTTCTAATATCCAACAGCTGCAAGTCCATTATCAAGCTTACTAAAAAAATCGTCTGGAAGCTTATTGACTACAATTAAACGCTTCCCCATTGGATCCACGATTCTACGATTTAACTCATCCTCAGTAAGATACTTGATGCTTCCTAAGGGATCTACTATTTCCAATCGATCATTTTTGATACCTCTTGCAATTACTACATGAGAAACTGTTTCTGAAACATTTAAATAAACCAAACAAGGATTACCTCGCTCAATTTCTGATCGAACCTTCTTAAAATTCCAATCTTCAATTTTAAATTGCAATCCTTTATCTAGAGCTTTTTCAAACAGTGCTACGTATGTCTTTGCAGCGACCACTAACCCCTCCCCCATTTTACTAAATTCAGGATTATTACGATCAAGTAATTCTGGTTTATCTTGAACAAAAGTAATATTAAAACCTTTTTCTAACATCACATCCGCAAGTCCACCTGGAAAGTTATAAGGTTTACCTACTTTTTCCCAAATATGTAGTTCTGATTCTTCGTCTAATGGATAGCCTCGTCTATTTAAAATGGACATGACACAAGCAGTACCACAAGTATCATAATTTTGTAAATACGGTCGTAATTTAATAGTAAAGTGCTTTTTTTCTTTTGCTATTACGTTATCAATAGCAATTGAAAAATCATTTAAGGTGAGTGAGAAAACTGAGACATCGGCATCAATTTCTCCAACATCGACAAGTCTTCGTAGGATTTCCTCCCTTAGGAACAGGTCTGGTAATCCTTTAAGAGAGTACGTATATTCGTACTCAGTAACATTGTCAAATTTTAGCAAACCCTCAAAATCTTGAATATCTTTTCTCTCCATCATAAAGTATGTCTTTTTTACAAACCTCTCTTCATGAGAAACTTCCAAAGCTTTTATCTCTTTTCTTAAATCCACTACTGTTTGATCGGGTTTTTTAATTTGATTTAAGCGCAACTCAAATAAACCAACATCTCCTGAATGATACCGATTTATAAGGTCATTTTTAAAATCTGGGTCTGGATCACCTTCTAGAAGTGACGCAAGGTATTTTTTATGTTCAAGATCTCGTGCTTCGTAAAAAGTGACGAATGAGGGACTTAGCAACTCATTTTTAAAATCAGTGTCTAAATCTTTATACTTATCAGCCAACAGTTCTGATTCAGAGTCTAACTTCTTTTTTATACCGCCGGAATACATTGTTTTAGAATGATCGGTCTCCATGCCAGCAACAAGCAGGCGTTTAGCCATATACCACTCTTTCGGTGACCAATCTCCAAAAATATTCTTTAATTCATACGAAAGAAAGCAGTCTATCTGGCGATTTACTTCTAGGTGACGATCCCACGCTTCATGAAGATGAACTAGATACTCCCCCACACCCTCATGCTGCCGAGAGGATATCTCATCTTTATGCTTCTGAAAATACCCCCGAATAAACGGCTGTATTTCTACTGGGAGACGCTGTTGATATTCTGATTTTTCCTTTGGAGATTTATAAGGACTCCAATATGCAGGGTACTCTGTTTTAAAGTCTCCAGGCGTCTCAGCAAAATCACGAAAGAGTTCGGGGTGATCTTCTGGTGTTTCTACTTTTGTATTTTCAAAATTTTCCATTTATATTGTAGGAGAATATATTGCATTAAAGCATCAAATCAAGTACGTTGTCCAAAATAAAAAGGTGGTACCAACTGTGCGTGTTGGTACCACCTTGAACATTAAATTGCCCCGAGTGATCAGGCGGCAACCTGTTCGACCGGCTCCTCTTCGCGTTCACCGCGATAGTGCCACGGATAAACGCGTTCTTGGCCGGCACCGCAAATCATCGAAGCATGATGGAGAAACCTGCCCAAGTATTCTTGGCACACCTGGGCGTACTGCTCGGTCTGGATCATGTGAATATGCCAGACACGGTCGACACGTACCGGAGGCAAGATATCCTTGCCCGGCTCCATCTTGTGTTGACGTAGGAACCCGAGGTACTCCTCGATGTCCGAGTCGACCTGGACATCTGTCAGTGGTACAGGATCGTTAACCTCGCTTTCAAGCTTGAGGACACGCTTCAAAACATGCGTGTCAAAAACAGGAAGTGCAACCGCTTGAGAAACTACCGCTGAATGATTCATGTGAATCTCCGTAAAGGACTATACCTGGCTCTTTGCCTGGTTATCCGATAAATTATACTACCTCAATAACATACTGTCAATAAGACTATGCCGGTTGGAGCACTCAAGAAACTTGCCCTATTCTTTATTAAAAAAATTGATAGATGTAGTAACGACTACAAGTTCGTGGTTTTTATCACTGTAAGAATGATCAGCTCCATTTATAGCTACCAAATGTACATTTGGTAGATAGGTTGCCATTTTCTCTGAGTTAGAAAATGGAACCTTATCATCCCCTGTTCCATGAATAATCAGGGTGTTTGTTTGCTTACGTTCTAAATATTTTTTGTCTACGGTTATACTAAGCACTGAGGATAGAGCACTGAGTGGTTTTGTCATCCATTCATTAATATTATTGCCAAAATCTACGACAGTTATTGCTGGAGACCATAAGGCAATTTTCGCAACGTCTAATGAAGGTGAAGTGAGCAAGACAGTAGCACCAAAGCTTTTTCCAATTATACATATCGAAATATAACCCTTACTACGCAGAAGCGAAATAATTTCATCAAGACCAGTATGCAGATCGTTGAGTGTTTTACCTGCAACATCCTTTGCATCTTTCCAAAGATTAACCCTTGCAATTGCGATGTGAGACCTTAAGCACACATCCACAAGCAGTTGAAAACGCCCTGTCAATGCTCCCCCAGTTATTCCGGGCAGGAAAACTACCACTTTATCAGTGACGCCTTCTGGAACTTCAAGTAAAAATTTAGGCTCATCCATAATATTATTGTAGCGCGAGTTTGTTACCTATGAAATACTTTGGGGTTTGGCGTAGTCATGATACGTCTAAGACTTTCTCATTGGTGTTTCCCTTCCGAAAAAACAAAAAAGGACACCAAGTAGTTGGTGTCCTTTTTTGTTTTTTGCGGAGGAGGTGAGATTCGAACTCACGGGAGCCTTGCGACCCCTCCTGTTTTCAAGACAGGTGCGATAGACCACTCTGCCACTCCTCCAGGTACGACCATAATAGACAAAAGAAGCAGTTAACACAAGTAAATTTGTAATTTCACTTGCATGCTATTATTTTCTACATATGGAACCACTGCTATTTTGGCAGACACATGAATACGAACCTCGCAATCATTCAGCTGACTGGTATTGGATTGTAACGATCATTTCTATTGCTCTTGTAGTCATTTGTGTCCTCCTCGGAAACTGGTCTTTGGGAATTGTATTGGGTCTTGGCGCTGCTATGCTCGCCTTCTTGACCACACAACACCCTGAACTAGTTGATGTAGGTATTTACGAGAAAGGTATCCAGGTTCGTAACCTATTTTATCCGTACGAAACACTTGATTCATTTGCAGTAGTTGAAAAAGAATATATTCCAAAGCTAATTATCAAATCAAAGAAGTTTTTTCTACCATATACAATTGTAAAAATCACTGGATACCCACCAGAAACTGTTGAAGAAGTAATTTCACGATATATTCCTGAAGATTCTCACGCAGAGCCCCTCCTCTACAAACTCCTCGACTATATCGGTTTTTAACACTCGTTCGCTTCAAATTTGTAAGGAATCATGGTAACCTCGCACCATACTCCTCGTCGTTCAATGGATAGGACAAGAGATTGCGGATCTCTAAATCTAGGTTCGATTCCTAGCGAGGGGATGTAAAAACAAAAAAGCCCCAAACAGGGGCTTTTTTGTCGAATGTAAAAAATATCACTTACGCTGTCTTTTTGACGAACGCAGCGAGACGAGCCTTTCTTCGGGATGCTGCATTTTTCTTAATGAGCTTTCCTTTTGCGGCTTTGTCGAGGGCAGCATATGCTGCGGCGAGTGCTTTCGTTGCCTCGCTTCCCTTCTTGTCAGCCACTAAACGCTTCACTGTCTTGATCGCATTGTCGATATTGTTTTTGCGGCGCAAGTTGAAGACACGCTTCTTCTTTGATGCGCGAAGGGCCTTCTTTGCTGAAGATGTAATTGGCATCCCAGGATCTTACGATAAAAAGATCAGAAAGGCAATAGTGGTATCATGTTTCTATGATTGCATTCGTCGAAGGGCTCTGTGTCCGCACTACAGAAACATACGTTGTGATAGCAACGGGCAATATTGGGTATAAGGTATACAGCAACCAAGAAACACTTAAACGTCTTCGTAATTGGGGTGATACAAAGCGTGTTTTATTGTGGACACACCATGCGATTCGCGAGGATTCTCAAGACCTTTATGGGTTTATCGAAGAAAGTGACCTGGATATGTTCACCCTCCTTCTCAATGTCAGTGGTGTTGGACCAAAAACAGCACTAAATATTTTAAACATTGCGAGCGCAGAGACTATCCGACAAGGAATTTCTACAGGTGATGCAATTCATCTCAGTCGAACAACTGGTATCGGTAGAAAAACAGCTGAGAAAATAATCTTCGCCCTTGCTGGAAAGATTTCAGTTGTAACTGGGGTAAACGCTGAAGAACAGGTTTCATTTGAAGAAGCAGTTGAAGCACTCACTGCGATTGGGTACCAAGAGCGACAAATTCGAGAAGCGCTTAAGAAAATTGACACTACTGGCAAATCTTCTGCAGAACTGGTAAAAGAGAGCCTCAAGCGCCTAGCCGACAAGTAGACCAGACGCTAGAATACATATATATGGAGGCAATTCTTCGAAAAATTAAAGGGGTTATTCCTAAGCAGACCTTCAAAAAACTACAGCCGTGGTATCACTATTTTATGGCTCTAACTGGCGCCATCTATTATGGCTTCCCTTCTCGTAGAATCGGGGTTATTTTGATCACTGGAACAAAAGGTAAATCAAGTACGGTAGAAATCATGAGTTCTATTTTGGAAGCCGCTGGAAAAAAGACAGCACTTACAAATACAATTCGATTCAAGATTGGTGACAGTTCCGAGAGAAACATGTTTAAGATGACCACTCCTGGTCGTTTTTTCATGCAGCGATTCTTGAGTAGAGCTGTTGTTTCTGGATGTAAGTGGGCTGTCATTGAAATGAGTTCTGAAGCAGCAGTTCAATTCAGACACAAGTTCCTTAACCCAAACGCTGTTATTTTCCTTAACCTCGCACCTGAACACATTGAGTCTCATGGAGGATACGAAAACTATGTGAATGCAAAACTCTCAATTGCAAAAGAACTCCAGCGAACATCCAAAAAGAAGCGTGCGATTGTTGTAAACGCTGATGATGTTGAGCATGAGAAATTCCTCAAGATGTCTACCGCTGATAGAAAGTTGTTCTCAATGAAAGATGCTGAGCCATGGAGAATACACGAACACGGAATTCTATTCTCTTGGAAAAACGCCCGCGTAACAAGCCAACTACTTGGTGCATTCAATATTATGAACTGTCTTGCTGCGGCAGCGTGTGCAGAATCCCTTGGAATACCCGACGCTGCGATACGAGAAGGAATTGAACGGATGGGGCGTGTTGCCGGACGAGCTGAGAAAATTGAGTTCGGACAAGGTTTTGATGCGGTAATTGACTACGCACATACACCTGACTCACTAACAAAGCTCTACGAAGCATTTTCTCAATCAAAGCGCATTGGTGTTCTTGGAAATACTGGAGGAGGACGTGATACCTGGAAGCGACCTGAGATGGCTCGCATTGCCGCCCTCCACTGTCACCATATTTTCCTCACAAATGAAGATCCGTACGATGAAGATCCGATGCAAATTATTACCGACATGGCTTCTGCAATCCCTCGTGCGCCACTGACAATTGAAATTGACCGTCGCACCGCAATTAAACAAGCACTCTCAATGGCACGCGAAATAGTCGTTGCAAATCCAGGAGAAAAAGTATCTGTACTTATTTCAGGAAAAGGAACTGACCCATATATCATGGGCAAAAATGGCTCAAAGCAAGTATGGAGCGACAGAACGGTAACAGAAGAAGAACTGCGTCACCTACTTGCAGTTGAAGCTGCTGAGGCAGCTGTTACAGAAGAAAGGATCAATGCCTGAACTCCCAGAAGTTGAAACAACCGTCCTTGGACTTAGAAAAGAAATAGTTGGATATACCATCAACGATGTGTGGACCGACTATGCCAGTTCGTACAAGGCACACAAGCAATCAATTAAAGATGCGTCGTATTTTGAGTACTTCAAAAGAAACACAGTTGGAGCAGTGATCAAGAGCACAAGTCGTCGAGGAAAAAATGTCCTCGTACATTTAGATAACAGAAAGACCATCCTCACTCACATGAAGATGACCGGACACTATCTAGTTGGCACATATACATTCCACCAAGGAGAAAAAGATCCATGGAGAGGAGCTGAGAATACTCCCCTATCTACTGACTCATTCAATAGACGAATTCATTTAGTGTTTACGCTTACAAAAAACAAAACAGAAAAACATCTAGCGCTTTCTGATATGCGCAAGTTCGCTAAAGTATTACTCGTTGATACAGAAAAACTTTCTGAGGTTTCTGATATTAAGGCCATTGGCCCAGATGCACTCTCATCTGAATTTACATACAAAGAATTTAAAGAGGCGCTGCACAAGCGATCCAAAGGAAAAATTAAACAGGTACTCCTAGATCAATCTCTCATTGCGGGTATTGGGAATATCTACTCTGGTGAAATGTTGTGGTTAGCACGTATTCATCCCGAATCTATTGTTTCGAAAATACCTGAAGCACAGCTTAAACACCTATACACTGACATGCAGAAAGTGCTGATCAACGGAATTAATTTTGGAGGAGACTCAATGTCTGACTACCGAAACGTGTACGGACTAGCTGGAGATTTCCAAAATCGACACAATACCTATAGAAAAACTGGAAAACCCTGTGCACAAAAAGGATGCACTGGAACGATTAAGAGAATCGTTGTTGCTACGAGAAGCGCTCACTTTTGTGACACTCACCAGGTTAAATATTAAAAATTCGAAACGCAGCAACACCGAATGCAACAGAAACATTGAGTGACTCCTTATTCCCTTTCATGGGAATTTCCGCTGTGACATCACAAAGGTTTAATACGGATTTAGATAACCCAGTCACCTCGTTTCCAACCACGATCGCTATTTTTATACGAGGAAAAGTAACTGTTTTGTAATCTACTGAATTTTCTGACTGCTCTACTGCAACCAACACATACCCTTCCTTTTTTAATCGCTTAAGGAGTGCTGGAACACTCTTTTTATGTTCCCAGGAAATAGTTTCTTGAGCCCCAAGAGCAGCTTTGGCAATTTTTGATGTTGGTCGATTGAACTTATCAAGTGGTGCGGGCGTATACCCCGCAAGATACAGCTTGGTGATACCTACCGCATCAGAAGTGCGGAACATTGAACCAACATTTTCCTCACTTCTGATATCACATAGCACTGCAACAGCATTGTATTCACCATATGTTTCTTCCTTTTTCTGCATGCTCGCATGCTATCAAAATGAGGCTATATGTCGACAAATGGACATTTTTTATATATTCTGTTACTCACGCTCCTATAGCTCAGTCGGTAGAGCACCTGCCTTTTAAGCAGAGGGTCGCAGGTTCGATTCCTGCTGGGAGCACAAAATCCCGTACAATTCATCCAAAGAATCTACACTTAGAGGCATAATATAAACCGTTCAATACCTGCTTCCATATCCTCTTCCCCACTTCGTGCACGAACATGCATTGAAATAAGTCTTTGTAGTCGTTCGTTAATTTCTTCCTTAGAAAATTTCTTGGCATTGGCCTGAGCTTTTCCATACACAAATGAATGTAGCCCCGAAGCAACTGCAGTTTCTTCGCTTGCTAGTTTCATATTTTTAAAAAGCCAAAAAATTGTTCCGTGAATTTCGTCAGCGGAAGCTCCTCCATCAATCATTGCCCTATATTTAAGCCAAGCAGTTTTCTTGTCTCTCTTTCCAATGTAATCTGCGAGTTCAAAGTTGCTTTTGTCTTCTCTCTGTAGAACTGTTTCAAATGTCTGTACCGACTTTGCAGCACCAGTAATACTTTTTAACGCATTCTCCTCAGGGTTTCCGATATATACACATACATGAGAGCTTTCTTGTGCAATTGTAGCCACACGTTCCATATCAATTCCCTTCACCTCATCTACCCCATCAAGAATGAGTACAATTGGATCACCAAAAAGCCCACCCGCTCCACTCGCAATCGATTCAAAATCTTCCACTGACCAATTTTGTGGAGTGTATCGAGTGCGAGATATCGTACCTAGAGGAATCCCCAACCGTTTTTCTTCAGAAGTAATATATGCCCGTGCTGCGGAAGATGCTTTAACGGTGTCAGTTCCAATAAATGCGTACAACATACTATGCAACATGTTTCATATCACCCCAGTGTGGACCGATTGCAACATCAACAAGAATAGGTACACCTCGAGTATCTTTTGCAGGCATTGATGCTTCCATTGCTCGCTTCACTTCTTTTGCGAACTCTACCGCCTTTGATTCTTTAACTTCAAAGATAAGTGAGTCATGGATCTGCATAACTAACTTAATATCTCCTTCGTTCTCTTTCACTACTCCGTTAAAAATATCAATCATGGCTAGCTTAATGATGTCTGCCTCGGTTCCTTGGATTGGTGCGTTAATTGCCATACGCTCTGCGCCTGCTCGGATAAATGGAAGTGGTGATTTTAATCCTGCAAAATACCTGCGCCGTCCGAAAAACGTTTCTGTAAATCCATGCGTCGCTGCAAATTCTTTTGTTTCTTCGAGATATGTTGCGAGTCGATTAAATGTTTCAAAATATTTCGTATAAAATTCCTGTGCTTCTGCACGTGATGTGCCAAGGTTTGCTTTAAGAGCATTTACTCCCATTCCGTACAAAATACCGAAGTTAATCACCTTTGCTTTTCGACGCATATCCTTTGTCACTTCTTCAGTTGGCACCTTGAATACCTGTGCGGCAACCTCAGTGTGAACATCTCGTCCACCCTTAAAAATATCAATGAGTAGCGGATCGTTTGAAAGAAACGCTGCAACCCGAAGCTCGATTTGAGAGTAATCACATTCAAGAAGTACATACCCTTCGTCAGCCACAAACCCATCACGAATAGCTCTACCCCGCTCACTTTTAATTGGAATATTCTGCATGTTTGGGTTTGCAGATGAGAGTCTTCCTGTTGTTGTTCCTGCTTGAAGGAATGTTGCATGGAGCCTGCTGTCACTTGGATTTACCAGTGAAGGAATGACGTCGATGTATGTTGAGAGGAGTTTTTGTAACACTCGGTATTCTAAAATACAGGAAACGATTGGGTGTGCATCCTTAATCTTTTCAAGCTCTGATTCTTTTGTTGATTGTGCACCAGTAGATGTCTTTTTCACTTTCACTCCGAGGCCTAAGTCAGTGTATAGAACCTCCCCAAGTTGTCGTGGTGAATTAACGTTAAATTCTTTCCCTGCATGTTTCCAAATCTGGCTTTCAAGGGAACGTAATTCTTTTTCATACGTTTCAGATAACTTCTTGAAATTATCCGTATCGATTTTTACACCCGACACTTCCATATGCTTAATGACAGGCATGAGTGGTAACTCAATATCATTCCAAATCTTTAACAGTGTTGGTTCTGCTTTCAACTTTTCTAGGAGTGTATCGTGTGCCTCTTTAAGTGATTTTGCCTTTGTGTACGTGAAAATTTCATCGAGCGATGGGGTTGTATGCGCTGAATCCACTATCCACAACATTACAGCGGACTTGTTAAATAACTCCTTGTCTTCATCAGTTAATGTTGCCTCATCAGGCACAATTGACTCTTCTTCTACGTCCGCAGGATCATCATATTCAACAGACGGAGCTCCACCATTAAACAGAGTCTGTGCTCGAGGAATGAGTGATCGAAATTCAAGGTCAGTAAATAGCTTTTTAATTTCAGCCATCCTCCCCGCTGGGTTCCACACAGAGCCTTCAAGAGAAAACAGAACCGGAGCATCTCTTCTAATTGTTGCGAGCATTTTCGAGAACAGTGCATCCTCCTCATGTTCTTCCAAAATTCCTGCGATACGTTCAGTAACACCTGATTCTGCAGCAAAGTTTTTTCGGTCTTTCTTAAGCGCCTTATACATCTTTTCAATACTGTGGTACTTACAAATCAAAATAGTTGCAGTCTTGTCTCCAATTCCAGGTACTCCAATAATGTTGTCAGACGGATCTCCACGAAGACCTTTATAATCAGGCAAAAATTCCGGATCAAAACCAAAACGCTCAACGACGGCTTTTTCGTTATATAAAATAGTATCTTTTACACCCTTCTTGAGAGTAAATATTGATACATGATCTTTATCAGCCAACTGCAATGTATCCATATCCCCTGACGCAATGACGATTGGAATATCTCGCTTTACCTGAGTCACAATTGTTCCAAGCATGTCATCAGCCTCAAATCCTTCCTTTTCATAGAGCGGAATGTTGAATGCTTTAAACACTTCTCGCGCACGGTTAATCTGCGTGATTAATGCTTCATCACTTTTCACTCTTCCAGCCTTGTACGCAGCGTATGCGTGGTGCCGGTATGTTGGTTTTGGTAAATCAAAACACGCAGCAATGTGTGATGGAGAAAATTTTTCAGTAATCGCAAACAACATTAAACATAGTCCATAGAGTGCTCCCGTTGGTTCACCTTTTGTAGACGCAAAATCTGGAAGTGCATGGTATGCACGATGTAAAATCGCATGTGAGTCGAGGAGAACGAGTACTTTTTTATCTTTAGTGTGTTTTGTTGGTGACATTGAATATTACATTAGTACTACATTCATGGAGCGAGTATCTTCTCCGACTTCAGGAGCGTGAGCCAATTCTATGCGCATATCAACTCGAAAGCTAGGTAACTTTTCTGGCCACTCAATGATGAATAATACCCCTTGTGTATGCAGTAACTCTTGTAGCTTCAAAACCTCCGCCTCAGCTTGGTTTTCAATCCTATACGCGTCTATGTGTATAAGCTGTGTAAAACCCTGTGGATTAGGTGTGGACAACGGATATGTCTTTTGGACCACGAACGTGGGACTTGAGACATTCTCAGTTACCCCTAGTTTTCGTGCAATCGCCTGCGTTAAGGCCGTCTTTCCTGCCCCAAGGTCACCTGAAAGCGTAATAACGAATGCACCTTTTCCTGAGTAGTGGCTTCCAACAACATCTAAAATAGTCTCTGCGACACTATCAATCTTTTCTAGTGAAAATATCTGGTATTCGGCGAGTGTGTCCATATCGCCATAATATACGAATTTTAGGTAAAAAATAAGCCCAGAGTCTTTCGACTTGGGCTTATAGTGAACTTTCACATTACCGACGGTTAGCACGATCGCGGGCGCGTTGTTGCTCCTCGTACTCTTTTACTTTGCGCTTGTAATACGTGCGTTCATGGGGTGGAACACCGCGATACGTACCCCGTACATCTATCTCACCGCCGACAGTTGAATCGTACCTGTATCCACGATCTGTGACCCGGGTACCTTTTTCGGTCAGAACGATTTCTGGTGGATGATCTTCAAACACAGTGGCAGCACCGACCCCTCCGTAACCTTCTATGTATGTGCTGCCATATCCAGGCCACGAACCATCTCCGAGAAATCGTAATGCTGCGTCTTGTTCGGCGCGAGTCTGTGCGAGTTCTTTTTCCGTAAAATCCTTATCTTGCCGAAAAGCATACGATGGATCGTTCGGATCGAGTGATACACACCCGGTCACAGTGACCAGGGTCAGAAGAAACGCGTACATGCGTGTCCACATGGAACACCTCCGTTAATGTGATTTGAAATAACAGCGTACTCTGATATATATTATATCACAAAATACACTATTGTCAATGTAGGGTACTTCTTACCCCACCAAGCCAACAGGCTTCTTTCCTTCGAAGAAATCAATGATGTTTTGAGCTGCAACCTTAGCCATTTCTAGACGAGCACTCTCTCGAGCTGAGGCAATGTGAGGAGTAAGGATGACGTTCTCTAACTTCCGAAGTCCACGAGACACTTTGGGTTCAAATTCATACACATCGATTGCTGCTCCCCTAATCACTCTTTCCTTGAGTGCTTTTTCTAGTGCCTTTTCATCGACTACTGGTCCGCGTGAAGTATTAATTAAAAACGCATTTGGTTTCATGAGAGATAATCTTCGTCCATCAATTAAATGTTCGGTTTCTTTCATGAGTGGTACGTGAATAGAGACATAGTCTCCCACTTTAAGTAGGTCATCTACATTCTCATGTCGCACCGCTCCACACTCTGCTTCTAGTTTTGGATTTGGAATTGGATCGTAATATTCAATCTTCATACCAAGCGCCTTGTATGCGCGCTCAGCTACGCTAAATCCAATACGGCCACTACCAACAAGCGCGAGCACTTTTCCTTTGAGATCAGTTCCGTTGAGGAGGTTTGGATCCCAACCAGCATATTTTCCTTTCTTCATAAATCGGTCTCCTTCAACGATTCGCGTAGCGAGTGCCAGGATAAGTGCAAGCGTAAACTCTGCAACAGGTTCACTGGTAACAGGCGTGTTTGTTACTGCCACTCCCCGCTTCTTTGCTTCTTCTACATCGATGTTATTAAACCCAACCGCATAGTTAGATATGATTTTCGCTTCGGGCGCAGCATCAAAAATGCTCGCATCAATTTTTTCAGTAAGGAGAGAAAGCACTCCGTCATACTTTTTTCCCTTGAGGGCTTTTATAAGATTTCGTGGTGATGGAATTTTTGAAGCGGTGTTTTGTGTTACCTCAAAACCAGCATCACGCAGCATTGAACTTGCAAGAGATGGTATCGGTCGGGTGATGTAGATGTGTTTCATATACGTATTGTAGCAAGCCTCTAGTGTTACACTATAGTGCATATGATCACGTTTAATGACGACAAGCAGGTAAAGCAACTAAAAGAGTTGCGCGACAAAGACTCAGAAAACCTCGCGCAAATGCTTGCTGCTAAATATGGGTTTAAGTATGCAGACCTCACACTTACCCCAATCAACCTTGAAGCGCTTCGTATTGTCCCTGAAAAAATTGCCCAAGAGGCACAAGTTGCACCGTATAACGTTGTAGCTCACCGACTTGATCTTGCAGTTCTCTCCCCTAACCTACCTAAAACAGTCGAGGTTATTGCTGATCTTGAACAAAAGGGATATCAAGTAACAAAAACACTTGTATCAAATAATAGTTTGGAAATTGTCTGGAAGCGATACAAAGAATTATCCTTCTCAGAAGAAACCCAAGCTGGTGCACTTGAAATTGCTGGTGACCAACTCCAACAATTCTTAGAATCAGTACATTCTCTTGAAGACGTTCGAAAGATGATCGAAGAAAAGCTTGGTGGAACTGGAAGTCTTCGAAATAGAAAAACATCAAGCATTCTTGAAATTATTCTCGCCGGAGGACTTGCAACAGGAGCGTCTGATATTCACCTAGAACCTGAAGAAGAATATGCTCGACTTCGCTATAGGATCGACGGTGTGCTTACCGATATCATGAATTTTGATTCACATACGTACACTCTCCTTCTTTCTCGTATCAAACTTCTCTCAGGACTAAAACTAAATATCCACGAGAATGCCCAAGACGGTCGCTTCAGTATAAAAATTAAAGAGAGTGAAATTGAAATTCGTACATCAGCGCTGCCTGGTGCATACAACGAATCACTGGTTATGCGTATCTTGAATCCTGATTCAATTTCAGTACCACTTGAGGCCCTCGGTATCGAGCCACACCTTTTAAGTGTAATTATGCACGAACTCTCACGGCCAAACGGACTTATTCTTACAACAGGTCCAACAGGAAGCGGAAAAACCACAGCGCTCTATGCGTTCATCCGAAAGATCCACTCACAGACTATTAAAATCATCACGATTGAAAACCCAATCGAGTACCACCTTCCTGGTATCGTGCAAACACAAACAGACACTGAAAAAGGATACACCTTCCTCTCCGGACTTCGCTCTGCGCTTCGACAAGACCCTGACGTAATCATGGTGGGAGAAATTCGAGATCAAGAGACAGCTGAAATTGCGGTAAATGCTGCACTCACTGGTCACTTGGTGTTCTCAACACTCCACACCAACAACGCCGCAGGAACATTCCCCCGCTTGATTGACCTTGGAATTGATACAAAGATCCTCTCTTCTGCTATTAGTATTTCAATGGCTCAGCGATTGGCACGAAAATTATGTGAGAACTGTAAAAAAGAACAACCTATTAATAACACCGACAAAGCACTCTTTGAACGCATATTAAAAAACCTTGCTCGCCCAGAAGAAGTACCTCAAAGAGAAAAAATCTGGACAGCAGCAGGTTGTGAGAAGTGTAACCACACGGGATACAAAGGACGAGTTGGATTATATGAAGCTATTCTTATGAACGAGGCGATTGAACAAGTACTTCGTAACAACCCGAGTGAGCGTGAGATTTGGAAAGCAGCACTCCCACAAGGAATTAACACAATACAACAAGATGGAGTGATTAAAGTACTTCGTGGAGTCACTTCCCTTGATGAACTTGAGCGTGTGATCGATCTTGATCAGTCATGGTTGTAAATTTTTATTCTAAAAAAGAGTACGAAACAAAAAAAGCACACTGTTAAGTTGTGCTTTTTTTGAAGTACGTTACTATTTTGTAAGGCGTCCACCGAATAAATCTCCAAACAATACTTTCGATACAGCACCGAAAGCCAAGTGACGTGCTAAGGAGATGCCCAGCCGCCTTTTCCGAAGAAAAGAGCCAGGCAATCCTCGCGTAGACACTTTCAAAACCCTGGGGGCCATTGCTTGGAGATTCAAACGGTCGACTTTTCGCTTTTTTGGCGTCCCTATCAACCAACGTATATGAATCTTAGTAAAACGTACTTGGATTTATATATTAGCATATTTAAATTTTAATGTCAAGCGCCATCCCTCAGGACCCATTAGTAGGCACCGATGCGGAGTTTAAAGAGGAAGAAGCCACTTCCCTTGATTTAACGTTACGACCTCATCGTTTTGAGGAGTATATTGGGCAAAGTTTAATAAAAGACAACCTTAAAGTTCTCATTCAGGCTGCTAAAGAGCGCTCTGAAACTCCTGAACATATTCTTTTTTACGGTCCTCCAGGTCTTGGAAAAACAACGCTCGCACATATTGTCGCAAAAGAGATTGGTGCTCAGATGAAAATTACATCTGGCCCCGCAATTGAGAAGGTTGGAGACCTTGCATCTATTCTTACAAACCTCGGTCCTGGTGATGTTTTATTTATTGATGAGATCCATCGACTCAACAAAACAATTGAAGAAGTACTCTACCCTGCTATGGAATCACGCGTACTCGATATTATTATCGGCAAAGGCCCATCAGCTCGAACAATTCAATTAGACCTCCAGCCGTTTACATTAATCGCAGCAACAACCCGCGTCTCTCTCCTCTCTTCACCACTTAGAAGTCGTTTTTCTGGAGGAGTCTTCAAGATGGAATTTTATACACCAGATGAAATTAAAAAAATCATCAAACGATCAGCGTCACTCTTGAGTGCAGAAATTGATCATGATGCAGTCACAAAAATTGCAGAGAGAAGTAGATTCACACCAAGAACAGCAAACTTCCTGGTTAAACGCGCACGCGACTACGGACAAGTTAAACGGTTAGCACTCTCAGGTGACTTGGTACACGAGGCACTCGCCATGCTCGGTATTGATGAGTTGGGTCTCACAAGCTCAGACCGAGAAATACTCCACACAATCATTCATAAGTTCGGAGGAGGTCCTGTTGGAATTGGAACAATTGCCGCTGCACTATCCGAAGACGAAGGAACTATTGAGGACTATAACGAACCATATCTAATTCAGATTGGAATGCTCGAGCGCACCCCTCGCGGTCGTGTCGCAACAATAAAAGCACACGGTCACATTAAGAAGTCGTAAGTGGTACAATCGCTCCATGTCAGGACATAACAAATGGTCAAAAATTAAAAGACAGAAAGCTGGTACGGACGCTGAAAAGAGTAAGATTTTCGGTAAGCTCGTACGCTTCATTTCTGTTGAAGCAAAAAAAGCTGGAGGTAACCCCAACTCCCCTAGTCTTAAAGCGGCGATAGATAAGGCCCGTGCAGCAAACATGCCAAACGACACTATTGAGCGTGCAATTAAGAAAGCAACGGACTCAGCAAATATGGATTCAATTACATATGAAGCGTACGGACCAGGTGGATCAGCACTCATCATCGAAGCACTTACAGATAACAGAAATAAAGCTGCACAAGAAATTAAACACATCCTTTCAAAAAATGGTTTTGAGTTAGCAAGCCCAGGCTCTGCTAGTTGGGCATTTACAAAACAAAATAATGAGTGGGTTCCACAGACCACTATTCCAATCTCTGAATCTGACTCAGAAATCCTCGAAAAATTGATTGGAGAACTCGAAGATAACGACGAGGTCCAAGACGTATACACCAATGCAGAATAGGCCACTGCGCATTCTAGGAATTGATCCTGGGTATGACAGACTCGGCTATGCTGTCGTTGAGGAAGGAAAAAAACCTACCGTATTGGTCTCAGGGTGTCTTGAAACACCCAAAACAGCTCCACACGCAGAGCGATTACAGACCATTGCCACTTTCCTACCCACCCTCATAAGCGAGTACACACCGGACGGTGTGGCGACTGAGTCATTGTTTTTTTCTAAAAACCAAAAGACTGCGATAAAAGTTGCAGAGGCACGTGGTGTAATTTTAACTTCTATACACGCAGCGGGACTTGAGGTGATAGAACTTAACCCAATGAGTGTAAAAGTTGCACTTACTGGGCATGGTAAAAGTGACAAACAGCAAGTTATTTTAATGGTTCAGAGACTGTGCAACATACCCATACAAAAAAATAATTCGGACGTAAAAAAAATAGTTAGAGACGATGAATATGATGCAATTGCGATCGCTGTAGCGGGCTTACTCAGTTATCCCCACAAACAAAGAGAGCGCAGCCTGTTGCAAAAATAATTCATTTTGATACAACAATACCGTTTACAAGTTAAATCATTTTTTAGATGCCTCGCAGCAGATACGACGACGAAATTGAAGACGAAGAAGAAACCCCTAAAGTTGAGGGGGCTGAAGAAGACACTGAAGAAGTGGTTTTGCCCGACGCCGAACCTGCTGTCGAAGAGTTAAAAGACGATGAGGAACTACTTGTGGCTGTCGAGGACCTTGAGGAAGATCTAGTCAAGAAAAAGAAGGTTGAAGATGGAACTGGATTTTCTGACGATGATGAAGATGAGTTTAAAGATGATGACGATGACGAGGACGACGATGAAAGCTACAATCCATTAGATGGGTATATGAGAGACGACATCTAACTACAAAAAATAACCGGGATATCCCGGTTATTTTTTTACACTACTTTAATTTTTACAAACTTCCGCTTACCCACTTTCAGATACATATCATTCTCTACTGCCAGTTTTGTGTTTGTGATTTTTTCTCCTGTCTCTGCATATGTAACACCTCCACCTTCAACAAGACGACTCCATTCAGATGCTGATGGAATAATTTTTGCATATCTTAGTGCGAGGGCTACAGCTTGTCCTTTTGGTACTTCAATAACCTGCGCCTCTTCTGGAGCTTGCTTGTTAGTGAATACATTCGTGAAATATGATTCTGCCTTTTCTGCAGCAGAGGCTCCGTGATAAATAGTTACAATTTCTTTTGCAAGTATCATCTTCACCTCCTTTGGGTTAACTCCCGATTTAATCTTTTCAACATATCCTGCAATTTCATCAAGTGGTACCGCTGTGCAAAGTCGAAAATATTTTTCAATCAATTCATCACTTACACTCATCACCTTTCCATACATATCCTCAGGCTCGGCATTGATGGTAATAACATTTCCCCAGCTCGATGACATTTTCCTTCCATCAGTTCCCTCGAGCATCTGAAGGGTAATGATATCTTGTTCTGGTTTTCCGTAAAACTTCTGAATAGTGCGGCCAGCTTTTACATTAAATAACTGATCAAAACCTCCGATCTCAATATCAGCATCGATCGCAACAGAGTCATACCCTTGCATAAGTGGGTACATAAATTCTCGAAGAGAAATTTCTTCTCCTTTTTCATACCGGTCACTGAAATTTCTTCGTGCGAGCATTTGCTGCACTGAAAAACTTTCAGCAAGGAGTACTGCTTCCACAAATGTTAGTTTTGAAAGCCATGTTGAGTTGTGATGAAACTCAGCTTTATCTAAATCAATGATCTTCCCTACCTGTTCCTTGTAAGTCTTCATGTTTTTTTCAACATCTTCCTTTAAAAGCATTGGTCGCTTTGAAAGTTTGTCAGATGCGTCACCAATTTGTGCAGTGAAGTCTCCAACAATAAAAACTGCAATATGCCCAAGATCTTGAAATGCGCGTAATTTACGAAGTGGAACCGCGCGGCCGATGTGAATATTTTCAGAAGTTGGATCAATTCCCAACTTTACGCGCAACTGCTTACCCGACATTAGTTTTTTCTCCAACGATTCTCTGACAACAATATCTTCAGTGTCTCTTTCGAGTAGATCCTTGATTTTTGCTGGATCGGTAATTACAGCCGTTTTCATGCGTCTTAATCTATCATAGAGTCGATTTTTTGACCTCATTATGCTAACGTTACCTAACTTGTGAATAGGCCTTGGTACATTGGAGCCTGGCGGAACACTAAGCGATTTCTTCGCCGTGTTTCCTGGAAAAACCTGATTTTTATCGGACTTTCTGTTATGGCGATTGGTGCAGGACTATGTTTCCTGTGGCTTTCTACCCTTACCCTCCCCAATATTGAGTCGTTCAATGAACGCCGTATTGGTGTATCTACAAAGATCTACGACAACACAGGAAAGATCGTACTATTCGATCTAAACCAAAATACCCGCCGAACTGTTGTTAAAAACGAAGAAATTTCAAAATTCGTCAAAGATGCAACTATCGCCATTGAAGACGAGAACTTCTATAACCACCACGGTATTGAACCTCTTTCTATTCTCCGAGCTGTATTTGTAAACATCATTAATCTTGGGTACGAACAAGGAGGTTCAACAATCACTCAACAGGTTGTAAAAAACGCACTACTCACTACAGACAAGAAAATATCCCGAAAGGTTAAAGAATGGTTCCTTGCACCAAACCTCGAGAGAATCATGTCTAAAGATGAGATTTTAAACATCTATCTCAATGAAAACCCATACGGCAGTAATATTTACGGAATCGAGGAAGCGAGCCAGGCTTTTTTTGGAAAGACTGCATTAAGTGTTTCATTAGCTGAAGCAGCATATCTCGCTGCCCTTCCCCAAGCCCCAACATATTATTCTCCGTACGGAAACCACAAAGAAGACTTGGACTCTCGAAAAAACCTTGTACTTTCTCAAATGAAAAAATTAGGAATGATTACTGAAAAAGAATTTGAGTCTGCAAAAGCAGAGGAGGTTGTCTTTTCCCCACAACAATATGTTTCAATCAAAGCCCCTCACTTTGTGATGTATGTAAAAGAGCAACTCGAAGAGACTTATGGAGCAGAGGCACTCGCAACAATGGGACTTAATGTTGTTACAACACTTGATTATGAAATGCAGCAAGAAGCGGAAAGAATTGTTAAAGAGTGGGCATTAAAAAATGACAAAAATGTAAATGCTGAAAATTCCGGTCTTATAGCAATCGATCCTCGGACAGGGGCAATCTTATCTATGGTTGGTTCACGAGATTATTTTGATCCTGCTATTGATGGTAACTTCAATATAACCACCGCACAACGACAACCTGGATCAACCATTAAACCTTTTATTTATGCTTCTGCTTTTCTTAAAGGATACGAACCAGAAACTGTAGTTTTTGATCTACCAACAGAATTTTCTGCTAATTGTAGCCCTCAAAGCGTTCCAGCTACTCCAAATGCAACATGTTACTCTCCAGAAAACTATGATCTTGTATACCAAGGACCAATATCCCTTCGTAGTGGTCTTGCACAATCCAAAAACGTTGTATCTGTAAAAACACTATACCTAGCTGGAATTAAGGATTCTATTCGTGTAGCTAGAGATATGGGACTTACCACCCTCAGTCAAAATGCCGACTATGGATTAACTTTAGTACTTGGAGGTGGTGAAGTTACTCTATTAGATCTTGTAAGTGGGTACAGTGTGTTTGCAAACGAAGGAGTTCGACATGAAAAATTTGCTATTCAAAAAATCACAGACAAACTTGGAAATACTCTTGAAGAGCATGAGTTAGAAGAAAAACGAGTACTTCCTGAAAACATTGCTTTAAAAATTTCAGATATTTTAAGTGATAACAATGCACGATTACCATCATTTAGCCCCACTTCCCCTCTTTATTTCCCAGGACGCAGTGTAGCGGCAAAAACAGGTACTACAAACGATTATCGTGATGTTTGGACAGTTGGATACGTACCAAGCCTTGCAGTGGGCGTCTGGGCCGGAAATAACAACAATGAGCCTATTGGTAAACGTGTTGCTGGTGCTGTTATTAGTCCAATGTGGCACGAATTCATGGAAAAGATGTTTGAAAAAATTCCCGACGAGCCATTTAAGAAACCAATACCGACCGACCCGGGAGAACTCAAACCTGTCATTGCAGGACAATGGATGGTTCCTGTAACTAACCAGGCTCCTATTTTTGATATGGATCCTAATATCCAACCACTACAAAATGGTTCATACCAAATACACGAAATACTCCACTATGTAGATAAAAATGATCCATTAGGTCCTGCTCCACAAAATCCTGCAGCTGACTCTCAATACTACAATTGGGAATACCCTGTTCAAATATGGGCTGGTACAAACCTAAACCAAAACAGTACATCTACAAACCAAAATCCTCCCTTACTCTATGTTCCAATTCCAAGATTTGAACCAGACGAGCCTACAAACAACAATCGTCGTACCAACTCTAGAAACTAATAGCTTCTCTTAGGAGATATTCCAAATATCTGTTCCTTTCGCTCGAAGTGCATCAAGAACTGCTTTTTTTCTAGATAGAATTTTTTGTCGTATTACTGGATGAGTTTTAATAATTAAAACTCCATTTGAAATATAAAAATCTTTTTTTTCCAAGTCTATTAAAAACATCCCTCGGATAGTCTCTGATACTACATTTTTTACTGCTTGATCCTTAGAGAGGATGAAGGTAAATTTTTTGAAATAGTCGGATATTCCTTTCATACCCACCTATTTTACATTTTTCTTTTTCCGAGTGCTACCTATTCATTGGCATCACGATATAGAGGAAGGAATTTTCAGAATTCCCCTTCATAACAAGCCGTCCTTGTGGACTGAGTGATAGTTCAATACTTGATGAAGGAATAATAGGAAGCGCGTCGTTAATATATTTAAAATTAAAGTTAATTTCTGTTGGTTCACCAGACACAGATGCTTCAATATTTGTAACTGACTCCCCTACATCTGCGTTACTTGTTTTAATAGAAAACTTCTTTTCATGTGGATCAAAATTAAAAGTAAGTTTAAAAAATTTATCAGAGAATATTGATACAGACCTAAATGCATTAATTATGTCTTGCTTAAGTGCTAACACCTTAACTTTTGATTCCTTAGGAATAATTTGTCGGTAGTCAGGAAATGATCCATTTACCACTCGAGAGGTTAGATATAACCCTTCCTTAGTGAATGAAATTTGATGAGTATCAACTTTCATATCAACATCTTCTTCAATATCTTCAAGGATTCTAATGATTTCGTTCGCATTCTTCGCTGGAATAAGAACAGACCAATCCTGTATAGGCTTTGAAAGCCCAATTTTCTTCTCTGCTAGTCGGAATGAGTCAGTAGCGACGAATGTCATGTCTCCTTCTCCATAGATGTACACACTGGCCAATTCAGGCTTTATAGAAGATTGAGATGCACAGAAAATAACTGACTTAATTCCTTCAATAATATATTTTGGAGAAATCTTTAAAGAAGATCCATTTTCATGTTTAGGGATTGATGGAAAATCATCTGACGGCATGCATTTAATTGCAGTTTCAGCTTTCTGACTCTGAATCTTTATTGTTCCACCAACCTGAGTGATAGTAATTTTCTTATCCCCTCCTAGAGATGAAATATATGTTGAGAGAATATTTCCAGGGACAGCTACTTTTCCAGGGGTAGTTACCTTTGCAGGGATAGATAACTGGATACCTAGTTCACTGTTTGTAGCAGTTACACAAAGACCACCATCAATTGTTTCAAAGAGGATTGCTGAGAGTATTGGGAGAGATAACCCTTTTCCAGTGACTCGTTCAGCTTTCTGAATAGCACTTAAGAATATCTCCTTGTTCACTTCTATTTCCATAAGGGGAACTATACCATTTTGAACGATTTCACGTACGAAGTCTTAAATTCCCAATCCTATATATGTATTAATTCTTTTTTAAGAAAATACCTTTTGTTGATGATATATACACTGGGGATAAGTGGATAAGGTTAAAAAATAGCCATATAGAGGCCTATAAAAGTAAAATTCTAAAAGAACAACTTGTGGATTACAGGTAAATTTTACCTAATAAGGTATGGATAACATTGGGATAAAAAATTCCTTAAATTAAAAATAAAGAAATCTTAAAAATTATCCGAAGGTGGTACACAGGTTATCCCCAGTGTTATCCACATGCTTTTCCACAACTAATATTGAATGATGGAACGGATACGTTCAATATCACTAATAACTGAAGGGTTAGTTTTAATCTCCTCTTTTATCTTTTCACATGAGTGAATGACGGTTGTGTGATCTCTACCCCCTAACTTCTCCCCTATTGATGGATATGAGACATCAAAATCCTCTCTTAGGATATACATAATCATCTGGCGTGGCTTAACTACTTCCTTTTTTCGTGATTTATCAAAAATATCCTTCTCTTCTACGTCGTAGAATTGAGATACGATACGGATAACGTCTTTTATGGATACGTTTTTCTGAACAGCAGGCTTAGAAGCTGTTTTAATGATGTTTTTAATTTCATGAGGAGCAACTTGTATACCTTTAAGTTGGGTATGCATCATGATTGAGTTAAGAGCACCTTCAAGTTCTCGGATATTCCCCTCTACTACCCTGGCTAACTCCACTACAACCTCTTCAGAGAGTCCAAGGTTATTAATACGTGACTTAGTACGTAAAATTGCACAGCGTGACTCAAAATCAGGCGCAGGAATATCTACTATCATTCCCGCATTGAATCTTGATTTAATACGCTCCTCTAGGTTTTGAATGTATTGAGGGTGTTTATCTGAAGAAAAGATAATTTGTTTATTATTGTCGTAGAAATGGTTAAACAAATGGAATAGTTCCTCCTGACTCTTTTCTTTATTTGAGAAGAACTGCACGTCGTCCATGATTATTACGTCATAGAAGCGATATTTCTCCTTAAATTGCTGACTACGGTTGTTTTGTACAGCCATAATAAAGTCATTGGCAAATCTCTCTGATGTTATATAAAAGATTTTTTTACCAGGATAGAGTTGTTTAAGTCTATTCCCTACTGCTTGGATTAGGTGTGTCTTTCCACGACCTGTGTCTCCATAGATAAAGAGTGGGTTATATGCTCCTCCTGGTTTTGCAATAACTGCAAGAGACGCTGCATGAGCAAGCTCATTAAACGGCCCAACCACAAAGGAATCGAAGGTATACCGAGGGTTTAGGTTATCTTCTTTGTTTACATATAAATCATCGAGCGGTAACTCCCTACTCTTCCCTTGTTGATCTTTTACACTCTCTCTCCGTAGTTGTTCTGCTTGCGCTCGTTTCTCGAGCATCTTTTTCTTCTGTGCATCAGTAATAACATACTCAATACCACGGATGTTATCGTTCACCTCTCGGAGAGCTTTAAGTATTTGTTTATGAAATTTCTCTGAAAGCCACTCGCGAGCAAATACACTTGGTACTCCAACAGAGATTATTCCCTCTTCTTGCTTAACTATAGAAGAATCTTTGAGCCACATGCTGAAATATGGCTTAGACATCGAAGACTTCAGATTTTCCAAAACGGTATTCCAAAGTTGACTGTTGTCTATCATGATCAAAAAGTAATTTGTGTACGTGTATTATAATGCCGCAAAAATTTTAAGATACTTGAAATTTTCTTAAATATATGTTTATACTATGTTTACTAATCGTTAATTAGCTAAAAAGTATCGCGATGTCCCAAACCTACCAACCAAAGAAAAGAAAGAGAAAGACAACTCACGGGTTCCTCGTACGAACTAAGTCAAAAACTGGACGTAATGTGTTGATTCGACGTATGAGAAAAGGTCGAAAGCGCCTTGCTGTATAGCCATATATGCTTCCAAAGACAGAGCGGCTTACTACTAAGGAGCTCGATACCCTCTTTAAGGAAGGAAAACAGCGGAATTTTCCGCTGTTTTTAGTCACTTACGCTCCCTCTTCTCGTTTTTCACTATCTACTCTAACCTCAAAAAAGGTATTCCCCACTGCCGTAGAGAGAAACACTGTTCGTCGAAAAGTCTATAATAACCTTAAATATGTTGAAATCCGTCCTAAAGCTTCTATTGCGCTTGTATGTACTAAGAAAATTATTCAAGCGACGCCGTTAGAATTACGTGACGCGATACATGAAGTGTTCTTGTTTCTAAGTTAATACACCTATACAATTGTCCAATGCTTGAAATTTTACGTCAGATTTTTTATATCCCCCTTTATAACGCGTTCGCATTATTCCTATCAATCCCGTATGTAGATGCAGGTCTCGCAGTTATTTTATTTACGGTGGTTATTCGAGGTATTCTCTACCCTCTTTCAAAGAAGGCACTTCTTTCTCAGATGCGTATTCAAGAGTTACAGCCAGAACTAGCTGAACTTAGAAATAAATATAAAGATAATAAAGAAGAGCAGGCTCGCCGAATGATGGCTCTATATAAGGATAAAAATATTAATCCATTTTCAGGAATCCTATTCTTACTCTTACAGATTCCAATTATCATTTCTCTCTATTACATTTTTTCAAGTGGCGCATTAGCATCTATCAACGCATCACTTTTGTATAGTTTTGTTCCTATTCCTCCAGTTAATGACCACACATTATTTGGAATCATTGATCTAACTGCAAAAAGTATCACAATGGCAGTACTCGCAGGAGTCTCACAGTACTTTGTTGCGTATTTCCAACAACGTAAACAACCACAGAAGCCAAAAGTAGATGGCGCTAAGCGGACATTCCAGGATGACCTCGCCCGCTCTATGTCTTTTCAAATGAAATATGTTTTCCCACTATTGGCAGGTATTTTTGCCCTTAACCTCCCTTCTGTAATTGGTCTCTATTGGACGGTTGGAGCACTATTTAACATCTTCCAAGAAATTCTTCTTAGAAAAGAGAGAGAAAAGTTTACTCCGCAGAGTTAATATTTAATACCCAGAGGGTATTATCATTTTTATTCATGAAACCAACCATGGTTTCATTAGAAGATAGTTGTAATCTAACAGCGTCAATGTCTACACCTGACTGTTCTAGACTCCAGCTGTTAAGTAGGGTGCCAGTTTTCGCGTCTATCTCATCGATATGAGAGTCAACGAACGCTACTTTTCCAAGTAACCAGTCATCTGGGTAACTTGCAGATGGAATCCATCCTGGTCGTGCACAAAGAATTGATAGTCCGTTCTTCTTCCATACACATTTATCAATAAGGGTGGGTCTGGTTAGCGCAAAATCCCTACTCCCTGATCGAATAAGTGTTTGAATGGTATTCCCTACTGTTTTTGAGTATAGAGTTGTTCCAACGGCTGAAACAGGGTTTACAGAAGCAAGTAACCCTAATTGCTTTGTAATTGATGGCTGACGAACTCCTGTTTGAGTATTAATAATGTATGAAGATCCTTCAGTTCCAGCACTTGGCTTTGATGTAAGAAGTATTGATGTGTCGTTAATCCACTCTGCCCACCACTCTGTAAGGGGTGATGTGAATAATACTTTTGCTTTGCTGCCATCTGGGTCTGAGATAAGGGCTGTGTATTTACCACTATCAATACGTGAAAGGAATAATTTTCGAGTGGTAGGAGCTGGAATAGCTTGGAGAAGTCGATTTTCAAGTGAAATAGCATCAACAGATGAAGACGCAATTGTTCCACCTATTGTTTCAATGATATCTGTTTCGTTTAATCTCTGTGAAATAAACTCAGATGCATTCTTATAGAAATATGTGTGATCAAGTGTCGGCATTGTTGTATTTGAAATCTTTTCAACAGTTCGTTGTGTGAATAGGTAGTCTGAAATGTGACCTGTTCCCCTGTCCATGTACCTAACTACTGGTTCGGTGATAGTTATTTTTTCATCATCAATCACTTTAGTTTCAGTTCGTGTGAAGAATGTGTATCCAGTAACAGCTTCTTTTGATACTTGTAAGAGAGTGATTGGTTTACTTGGGTCAGAAAAACTATTGTCATCTCCTGGAAATGCAGGGCCTTGTGGTGACTGGGGTGTTGTGTTCACTCCTCCCCCATCGCTAAAGGGATTCAGGTCAGTGAATGTTTCTTGGAGTGTTCCTTTGTCTGCAAAGAACATAAAATATCCAACAGCACCGATTGCTGCGATGACGAGAACTGTAAATAAGATAATAAATCGTTTCATGTGAGTGTTTTAAAATCCTGTTTGTAGGTATGAGTCATCGAGAGCTTCGCATCCAAAGAATCGAATATTTGATATCTCAGTAATTCGGTCTCCTGCAAATTCTGCCATTCCATATAAATCATTTGGAGCAGTTGCCTGATCAGCTAATTTTCTATTTGCAGTCGTAAGAAGTGTTCCTGGGTTTGTGTATTCGCCTGCACGAAATTCACATACATTTTTAGGAACCCCCGGTGCGTTATATGGTATTTCAACAAACCAGGCTTGTCTTGTCTTGCCACTCTGAGTTTTAAAATCGAAATATACATTTGCAACATACAGTTGTTGCCTATACGCACACATCGCAACCCCTGTTGGGTGCTCTGTTTTCCATTGCGCAACCTGCGCCTCACAAGCGTTATCTGTTACCCATTCTTGCCCCGCTGTAGGAGCCGCTGTTGCAAGTAACATTTCGTAGCTGCTAACCTTTTTGTACTCAAATTTCAATGCTGTACTTCCTCCAGGGGCCTTACATGGTAACCCAGTTTTCAAAAATACACCCTCTGAGGTTGGAATTGCTGATCCTCGAACTGTGTCACACTCAGGAACTTGTGTTGGATCAGTGGGTGCGGTTGATGTAGAGTTTGGTGCGGGTGGAAGGTCTGCTCCAAATTCAAATCGTGTTAGGTATGGGTCAATTGTAAAAAGAATAAGGTAAGCACCAAGAACAAGTAAAAGCCCAAGAATAACGTTTTTTAATCCTTCTTTGGCATCTGATTTAACTGGAAGAATGTCACTTGTTGCGTATTTAAAACCGTTCCAGATAAACATAATTACTGCCAAGACAATCGATAGTGAGATTATAAGTGTATACATTTGTTGGATGTATGGACCAATTCCTTGCTCACTATTATCTCTAATTGATTCTGTTACACCTGGGATACTCCCTGCTAGTGGTACATAGTCGCTGATTTCTATTTCTGTTGCGTGCGCAGTGATTGCTAGTGCACCAAATACTCCTACAGTTAAAACAAACGTATAAATAAATTTAATCATTGAGTTGTACATGTAATGTAGTGTTAGCAAACTGGGCAATTTTTGATGACGACTGAGCGAAGACTCCGATACTTGCTTTACCCTCCCCTTCTTTTCTGAATGTTAAGTTAGGCTTGCCTGTGCTCTGTGAATCTTTTGTTCCGTTAATTGTCCACGCAATAGGTGCTGGTGAAAGATATCTGTTTGGAGTAGAGAAACCAAATGGAAACGCTGCAATTGTAAATTCTTGTTCAGGGAATGTTGGGTTTGTTCCAAGAGCACGATTAAACAATACTCCTTGAGTTGGGCTGTATTGATAGGTCACGATTGAGGCAAGTACTGGAGAGAAAGTCTTACTTGAAAAAGCACGTGTCTTTTTGTCAGATGATTCTGCTTGTACAGAGAGAATAAAACTTTGAGTTAATTCATCTCCTGAAAGAGTGAGTGTATCTAATCCAGCGCCTCTTGCTATTTGTTGTCCGTTTTTCTTCCACTCATACACAATGTTTGTTCCTGAGTACCCTTTCAAATTTGCAACAGCGTGAACAAGGAGATCGGCTTGTGGTGTGTATGGTGCTTTTCCTTTATAAAACGGTGGTGTATATGTCTTTGCTTCCCAGAGCATGTCTACTTCAGCTGGGTTAATGAAAATGCTTTGCGTTGCCCGTTTTGTTCCCTGTACTGCGAGTATTGAAATTGTTTTGGAAACTCCAAGTGCTCCAGCATCAACGGTAAATTGTTTTAACCCTGTTCCTTCTGCAACCCGGGTGCCGTTTACATACCAGCCGATCGCTGAACGATCGAGGTCCATGTAAAAACTTTCTGCAACAATAGTTACCTGCTCCCCTGCTCGTGGAAACTCTGGGGTTGCTGTAAGGTTAATGTTTGCGTTTGGAGTTAATCCTCCAATACTCGGCATTGATTGTGCAAGAGATATTATTGGTGCAACAAGTATGATTCCTAGAGTAAGGAAAAAAGAAAATATTTTCTTATTGTGTTTTTTTAAGATCGAGTACATTAGGAGGTTGCTCCTTATTATATTGCCGATCCCTCAGATTGAGAAGATTTTTAGGCTCTTCTTTGGGGATAGAGTTTCTTTGTTGTGTTGGTGTAAATGAATTATTTGTAGTTTTAATCTCTCGAATAGGTGTACGTGGAGTACTTATTGGTTTAGGTGTAGGAAGCTGTGGAGGTCTTGGTGGTGTTACTGAGCCGATGTTTCCACCTCTTGTTTTTGCTACGGTATTTCTCGCTGCATCAAATACTTTTGCTGCTCTCCAGCCTCTAGATTGGCCAATAGTGTAGAGAATAAAAGGTGTCCAGGCTGGAAAAACCTGAATTACAGGGATTATTTCAACAATAAGTGCTACACCAAACGCATAGGCAGACTTTTTACCTATGTGGTTTGCCAAAAATAACCACGTACCAATTATAAAAATGTAGATTACGTCGAGTACTATCCCTAAAAACACCCCAACAACGAAAAACGTGAGCACTATCTGCAGTGCATCAATAAGAAGTGTAAACAGTATGGCAAGTATTGCCTCTACTATGCTGATTTTATGAACCTCCGTATTCATTACTTAGTATTCTCGCTCGCTTCTAGATCTTGTCTAGCTTTCTTGATTGCCAAAAGCTGAGATGGGTCAGAAGTAATGATTTGATCTTCGGTGTAAGACGCAATAACCTTGATAGCAACGTGTTTTAAGCCTGCAAAGAAGATACCCTCCCCTACTCCTGATTCAAGCAACAGGAACTTTTCTTCGTCTGTAAGATGAAACACCTCTTGAAGGCGATCAATTGAGGTTGGTGACTGTTTTAGAAGTACCTGGATAGACGAGTTGGTGATAATTGGGGTTCCATAAGGGGACTTCAAGAAGTCATCTACGTCTTGGGTGATTGTTGCGATTCCAAGAAAGTATTTTCGTCCTCGCTTTGCAAGTCCGAGCAAGAATGAAGCAGTGTCTTCTGATCGCATCATCCACCATGCCTCGTCAATTACAAGAAGACGGCGTTTAAGGTTTCGTCGAATAGCATTCCAGATGTAGTGAGTAACAATGTACATTGCTACCGGCTTCAACTCCTCTTCCATGTCTCGAAGTGAGAAGACTACAAACTTCTTATTGATATCAACGTTAGATGGTCGGTTGATAAAGCCTGCCCATGTACCACGGGTATATTTTGAAAGGCGTTGTGCAAGTGACTCCCCTCCTTCCATTCCAGCTAGTACTAGTTCGAAGTCAGAAAGAAGCGGTGCTTCTACAGATGAGAAATCTGAATCAGGTGTGATGTCCTTGAGTGCATATGTTTCTGTAATAGCTCGGTCAATGATCGCATCTTCTTCAGGTGTTAGTCCTCCAAGCATGATGCGGAAGAGGCCTACAAGATTAATGATCTGTGAACGAAGTACGCTTGCAGCAGGCTCGTCTTCACTTGGAATTGGAAGATCAAATGGGTTGATGTGGTTGTCGGAGTTAAGTGAGATATTAAAATACCTTCCTCCTGTTGCCTGGGCCATGTACTCGTACTCTCTTTCTGGGTCGATGACGATTACGTCAGTATCAAACATAAGAGAACGCAAGATTTCTAGTTTTGTTGCATATGACTTACCAGAACCAGACTTTGCGAATGTGATTGAGTTGTAGTTTTCAAGTGAGAATCGATCAAAGAGCACAAGACTTGAGTTGTGCCTGTTAATTCCATAGAGAATTCCCTTATCAGATGTAAGGTCAAAGGACACAAAGGGGAAAATGCTCGAAAGAGGGCTGGAATTAAGCTTAGAATGAACTTCTAGGAGATCGTTTTGAAGTGGAATTACCGATTCGAATCCTTGCTGTTGCTGGAAGAGCGCAGGCTTTACGTAGATTAGTTTTGATTCAAGAATTCCACGGATTTCAGTTTCGATTTTGTCGAGCTCGTCTTCTGTTTCTCCGTAGATAGAAATATATAATCCAACATCAAATAGCTTTTCCTGTGCCTGCATCAAATTATCTCGGAGAGATTCGAGGTCTTGGTATGCAATATCTAGTTTTGGATCACGTACGAGACCTTTGTCTTCCCTGGCAGAGATCTGACTCTGTACCTCAGCAACTTTTTTCTGGAACTTTTTAAGAACGTCAGCTGTGTTTATTGGGTGAATGAAAATAGAAACATCAAATACTTTGTCGAGGTTGATGATTGGAGAGAACCAGCTTTCAGTAAGATATCTTGGGTATGAGATGACGAAGAATGTTCGAGCAATTTTCTCCCCCAAAGACAAGCTCTTTGGTGTAACTTTTAACGCTGACGGAGCAATTATGTCTTGTAACTCCAATACTCCAGCCTCATAAATCTGTTGCGGAAGGATTGATTCCGGTGTTCGCTCCTCTTTATTTTTTCCTAGTCCAAATAGTGCCATATGAATATATTATGCTATCTCTCCGCCAGTTGGCATCATTGGCTTTTCAGTCTCGCCTGGATTGAAAATCTTATAAAATAACTCAACTACCTCCTCTGTTCCTAATCGCGCCATTCGTACACCTGTTCGCACGAGTCCTTGCTCAACAACAGCCATACGTTCTTCAAGTTGGCTGCGTGTTTCTTCAAATTGAGTGTTACCAACAGTCTTTACTGTGCTCTTTTTTCCAAACAATGACCCTAAGATACTTCCCTTTTTTGATGTATCGATCATTGAGGGTGCGTATGAGACCACAACGAAGAAGTTTTTGGTCATAATATTTGTTGCTTCCGTAAACTTCTTTACGAATTCAATGTACTCCTTTACTTGGATGCGCATTAAATCATTTGTTTGATCCTTAAGGCGGTCTTCAAGAAGGGCTATGTATGGCCGTATATCGAGTCTTCGTGATTGTACAAAGATCTGGATGGAGAAGTCCAAAGAGTTTAAGAAGTTCTGAAACTGCATGAGGATGGAGCGTTGCTCATCTGCAGACTTAAGGTCAAAGTTAATTGAAGAAGCGAGTAAGATAGCGCGTACTGTACCGTCACGCATGACGATAATGCCATCACGGACCTCTTGAATGGGAACAAATTCTTGCGTAGCTGATGCGCTGATTGCCATACTTTATATATTATACTCTCTTCCTTACCCTACACCTACAGAAACTACAT